>DATCUL010000001.1:0-2619 GCA_036567405.1 Methyloversatilis sp.
CGGCCGGCGTGGTTTTGTGGAAATGACCTGCGATATGGGCCGACCAGTGCGGTTTTGTGGGAGCGACCCACGGTCGCGATGCGGTCGTTGATCATCGGCAGGCACGGAGTTGACGGAAGAAATCGCGAGCATGGCTCGCTCCTGCAGGGGGCAGTCAGCACGATTTTGGCGGGGTGACCCGCAATACGGGATGGCCAGCGCGGTTTTGCAGGAGCGACCCATGGTCGCGATCAGGGTGATCGCTCAGGCGGCTATGGTCTTGTCGCGGAAGCGGCACAGGTCGGTCAGGCTGCACTGGCCGCACAGCGGCTTGCGCGCGGTGCAGGTGTAGCGGCCGTGCAGGATAAGCCAGTGGTGGGCGTGCAGCATGAATTCGGCCGGCACCGCCTTGAGCAGTGCATGCTCGACCGCCAGCACGTCCTTGCCGGGCGCCAGGCCCATACGGTTCGAAATGCGGAAGATGTGCGTGTCGACCGCCATCACCGGTTCGCCGAACACGATGTTCAGCACCACGTTGGCGGTCTTGCGGCCGACGCCGGGCAGGGCTTCGAGCGCGGCGCGGTCGCGCGGCACCTCGCCGCCGTGTTTCTCCAGCAGCTGATGCGACAGCGCCACCACATTCTTCGCCTTGGCGCGGAACAGGCCTATGGTCTTGATGTAGTCCTCGACGCCCTCGACACCGAGGCTGACCATCGCCTCCGGTGTCGGCGCGACCGGAAACAGCTTGCGCGTGGCCACGTTCACACCCTTGTCTGTGGCCTGTGCCGACAGCACCACCGCCACCAGAAGCTGGTAGGGCGAACCGTATTCGAGGTCGCTTTTCGGCACCGGATTTGCGGCGCGCAGCCGCTCGAACATCGTGCGGACTTCGTCGCGCGTGAGCCGGTTCGTGCGCGCCATCAGGCCGACGCCGTATCGGTCGGCGCCTGCGGGGCGGCTGCCCGTACTTTGGCCACGTGCGCCATCCAGGCATTGCGTGCTGCGATCAGCAGGCCGAGCAGGATGAACGCGCCCGGTGGCAGGATGGCGATCAGCAGACCGCGGTAGTCCTCGCCCAGCAGATGCAGCGGATGGGCGCCCGGCAGGATCATCTGTATGCCGGAAAACAGCGTGCCCGAACCGATCAGCTCGCGTGCGCTGCCGAGCAGCGCCAGCACCCACAGCAGGCCCAGACCCATGGCCGCGCCGTCCCAGGTCGCGGCCAGCGGCGAGTTCTTGGCAGCGAAGGCTTCGACCCGCGCCAGCACGATGCAGTTGGTGACGATCAGCGGTATGAAGATGCCGAGCACCAGATAGAGCTCGTGCAGCCAGGCGTTGAACGCGAGGTCGAGGCAGGTGACCAGCGCGGCGATGATCAGGATGAACACCGGGATGCGGATTTCGTGCGGAATCAGCGTGCGCAGCGCCGCCACCGCGCCGCCGGACAGCGCCATCACCAGCACCGTGGCCAGCGACAGGCTGACCGCATTGACGAAGCTGGTGCTGACCGCGAGCAGCGGGCACATGCCGAGCAGCTGCACCAGTGCGGTGTTGTTCTCCCACAGGCCCTTGCGGCCGATGTCGCCGAGCGCGGCGCGTTCTTCGGGATTCATTGCGATGTGCTCCTCGATGCGTCGCCGTGCGCATCCGGCGCGGGGGTCGAAGCCTTGAATACCGCGTCAGCCGAGGCACCGGACGGCAGTCCGAACAGGGCGTCGCGTGCCGGCGCGATGGCGGCCGTGGCCCGGCCGACTGCGTGTACGACGGCGCGTGCCGAAATGGTGGCACCGGTCATGTAGGCAAAGTCGCCGCCGTCCTTGCGCACCTTCCAGCGCGTCGCCGGCGTCGTGTCCCGGCCGGTGAATTGTGTGATCCAGGGCGGGCTGGCGCGGTCCTTGGCCGGATCGATGTAGTCGCCCAGACCCGGCGTTTCACGGTGCGCGATCACGCGTACGCCGGCCACTTCGCCACTGGCGCGCAGCGCGATCAGCAGCCGGATCGCGCCGCTGTAGCCATCCGGTGCCTGCGCCTCGAACACCAGTGCCACCGGTTCGCCGCTGCGCCGTGCGCGATGCAGCGTGACCGGGCCGTCGATGCCCAGTGCGCGCAGCGCCGGCAGCTGCACCGTGTCCTCGAGCAGCGCATTGTCGTAGTCGGCCGGCGGCAGCACCTGGCCTATCAGCTCCAGCCGGCGCGCCTCGACCGACAGCCGGATCGGTTCGCGCGCGGCCTCGTAGGTGACCGCCATCAGCGCGGTGAATGCCACGGTGAACAGCCCCAGCAGCACCGCGGAGCGCATCGCGGTGCCGGCGGCACCGGGTGCCGGTGGCTGAGGCTGCGCGGGCACTTCGCCCGGCGGCAGGTCGGGTGCGGCGTCGCTCATTTCGCGCCTCCGTCCGGCTTGCCCTGCTTGTGCCCGAATACCGGCGGCTGTGTCTTCTGGTCGATCAGCGGCACGCAGATGTTCATCAGCAGCACGGCGAACGCGATGCCGTCCGGATAGGCGCCGAAGCTGCGGATCAGCCAGGCGATCAGCGCGATGCCGGCGGCGAATATCAGCTTGCCGCGCTGCGTGGTCGCACCCGACACCGGGTCGGTCGCGATGAAGAAGGCGCCGAGCATGCTGCCGCCGGCCAGCAG
>DATCUL010000002.1:0-2990 GCA_036567405.1 Methyloversatilis sp.
CACAGCACAGCGCATCGCAAGCGAGCTCGTGGCGCTGCTGGCCTGATGGAGTCCCGCGACTGACTTGCCGCGAGCCGATGCCGGTCCGAGCCCGCTCCGGTGGTGCGTCAGTGCCCGGATCCGGCCGGCGCGTCGCCGCTCAACTGCGAGTTGTAGAGGTTGGCATACAGGCCGCCGGCCGCGAGCAGATCGGCGTGGCGGCCGATTTCCGCGATGCGGCCGCGATCCATCACCACGATCCGGTCGGCGCGCTCAATGGTCGACAGCCGGTGTGCGATCACCAGCGTTGTGCGGTTCTTCATCAGCACCTCGAGTGCGGCCTGCACCTGACGTTCGGATTCGGTATCCAGTGCGGACGTGGCTTCGTCCAGTATCAGCACCGGTGCGTCCTTCAGCAGCGCGCGCGCGATGGCGAGTCGCTGGCGCTGGCCGCCCGACAGCTTGACGCCGTTCTCGCCGATCAGCGTGTCGAAACCTTCCGGCATGGCCTGGATGAAATCCAGCGCATGCGCGGCGCGCGCGGCTGCTTCGATGTCTCTGCGTTCGGCAGTGCGCAGCGAGCCGTAGGCGATGTTGGCGGCGACCGTGTCGTTGAACAGCACGACATCCTGACTGACCAGCGCCATATTGGCGCGCAGGCTGGTCAGCCTGATGTTCTGGATGTCGTGACCGTCGAGCAGGATGCGCCCGCTGCTCGGTGTGTAGAAGCGCGCCAGCAGATGGGCCAGCGTGGTCTTGCCGGAACCGGATGCACCGACCAGCGCGACCGTCTCGCCCGGTGCGACCGACAGGTCGATGTGCTGCAGCACGCGTGTCTCGCGGCCCGGATAGCCGAAACCCAGCTGATCGAAGTCGATGCGCCCGCGTGCCCGCGGCAGTTCGACCGTGCCGTCGTCGCGTTCGGCCTGCTGGTCGATCAGCTGGAATACGCTCTCCGCGGCGGCCAGCCCGCGCTGCAGCGGCGCATTGACGTCGGTGATGCGCTTGAGCGGCGCCAGCAGCATCAGCATCGCGGTGACGAAGCCCATGAAGGCGCCGACCGTCGTCCGGTTGCTGGCCGAGTCATGCAGCGCCACCGCGATCACGATGCCCAGCGCCATGGCGGTCAGCACCTGCACCATCGGCGACACGGTCGATGCGGCGATGATGTTGCGCATGTTCTGCCGGCGCTGCCGGCGGCAGGCCGCGTCGAAGCGGCTCATTTCATAATCCTGACCGCCGAAGATCTTGACCACCTTGTGCGCCTCGATGGTTTCTTCCAGCGTGTGCGCGATGCTGCCCATCGCCGACTGCGCGCCGCGTGCCGATTCGCGGATGCGCCGCGAGCTGAGCCGGACCACGAGCGCGATCAGCGGCAGCATGCCCAGCACGATCAGCGTCAGCTTCCAGTCCAGCCACAGCAGCCAGGCCAGCAGGCCGGCCACGGTCAGCGTGTCGCGCACGAACACGGTGATGACATTGGTGGCTGCCTGGGTCACGCCCTGCACGTCGTAGGCGACCTTGGAAATCAGCGCGCCGGAACTGTTGTTGTCGAAGAATTCCGTGGGCAGCGCCAGCAGGCGTCCGAACATCGCGCGGCGCAGGTCCAGCACGACGTTGTTGGCGGCCCAGGCAAAGGCGTAGTCGGCGATGAAACCGAGGATGCCGCGAACTGTGTACAGCGCGACGATCAGTACCGGATACATCCAGACCGCACGCTTGTCCTCTCCGCCGAAGCCGCCATCGAGCAGATCCTTCATGATGGCGGGAAACACCGGCTCGGCGGCCGCGATGAGCGCCATGCACACGATGGAGACGGCGAACGCGATCCAGTACGGACGCACGTAGCCGAGCAGGCGCATGTACAACGCGCGGCTGGAAACCAGGGATCGGGTCATGGCGGACGGAGGGCTGTGAAGCGCCGATTATAGGTGTATCGCCGCTGGCCGCTCAGCGGTTGAATCCGCGCAGCTTGGGCCCGAGCGGACCGATCGCCAGGTGGGTGACCCGGCCGAACTCGAATTCCAGATTCAGCCAGCGCGCGGGCGGCAGGCCGAGCAGGCTGCCGGTCAGCGCGCGCATCGGGCCGTTGTGCGCGACGATCACCAGTGCGCTAGTGCCCTGCCGGTGTTCGTCGAAGGCGGCGCGTACGCGTGCGGCCATGTCGGCGTACAGCTCTCCCCCCGGTGCGCGGAAATCGATCAGCGTGCTGCCCCAGACGTCGAAGCCACTGGCCGGTATGTCGGCGAAGGGCTTGAGTTCCCAGTCGCCGAAGTCCAGTTCGCACAGCCTCGCGTCCTGTCGAACCGACGGAGACAGCGCCTCGGCCAGCAGCCGGGCGCGCAGCAGCGGGCTGCTCACCATGCGCGCTTGCGCCGGCAGCAGCGGTGCGATGCGCGCCGCGCAGGCGGCCGGATCTTCCGCGACCGGGAGGTCGGACTGGCCATAGCAGAGCCCCGGATCGACCGCGGGCTTCGGGTGGCGGACGAGATACAGATCCAGCGGATCACTCAGACGGAGCATTTCGTTCATGTTGTTTCATCGCTGCAAAGGCCGGATCAGTTTGCTGCCTGTTCCGGCGTTACACCCGCGGAGCAGAGTGTTGAGCATGCAACCCACTGTGCTGCGCCGCAAAAATAAATCCAGTATTTGGTCACAATCCAATATCGGGGCGGGGTTGAAAGCATTGTTGCGGTGCACTACATTCGATTCAACAACAGCTTTTCAACTTGCAAGGAGCTTCATCATGAAAACCACTGCACTGCGTATTGCACTTGCGACCAGTCTTTCGCTGGCCGCGCTCGGAGCGTCGGCGGCGACTGACCGCAACGCTGCCCAGCCGGAAGACTACAAGGTGTTCATTGACGCGCCGACTGGCTACGCGTTCGTGAAAACCCCGACCCGCTGGGTGTTCGTGCGCAAGGTCGAGTCCAGCCGTATTGCCGAAACCTCTGCGAAGAAGAGTGTCGAGAAGGCCGAAGTCACCCGCTGAAAGACGCTTCACCGCAGTT
>DATCUL010000003.1:0-2114 GCA_036567405.1 Methyloversatilis sp.
GGCCAGCATCGCGGCGACCAGCGTGTGCAGTGCCGCGGTGTCCGACGTGATGGTCGTTTCGAATTCCAGCGATTCGCGCTGCGACAGCACCGCCACGCCGTGGTCGCCGATGGTGCCCGACAGCAGGATGACGTCGCCCGGCCGAGCATTCGCGCCCGACACGTCGATGCCGTGCGGCACGACGCCGACGCCAGTGGTGCTGATGAACACGCCGTCGCCCTTGCCCTGTTCGACCACCTTGGTGTCGCCGGTGATGACCGGCACGCCAGCCTCGCGCGCCGCCGCCGCCATCGACTGCACGATGCGCTTGAGGTCAGCCAGCGGAAAGCCTTCTTCGAGAATGAAACTGGCGGCCAGGTAGAGCGGTGTCGCGCCCATCATCGCCACGTCATTGACCGTGCCATGCACGGCGAGGCAGCCGATGTCGCCGCCGGGGAAGAACAGCGGCGAAATCACGTGCCCGTCGGTCGCCATCACCATGCGCTGACCCGACGGAATGGCGAACGCGGCGCCGTCGTTGCCCTGGCGCAGCCAGGGGTTGTCGAAGGCGGCGAGGAAGATCTCTTCGATCAGTTGCGCCGCCGCGCGGCCGCCGGCGCCGTGGCCCATGTCGACGCGGCCGTTGCGGATGTCCAGCGGCCGGACGTAGCCCTTGCGTACCGCGCCGCCCTTGCTGTCGTCTCTCGCGTTCATGCGCTCACCTTTACGGGAATATCCTTGAACCGGCCGTAGGCGTAATGCGCGGCGCAGGCGCCTTCGCTCGACACCATGCAGGAACCCACCGGGTTTTCCGGCGTGCACACGGTGCCGAAAATCCTGCAGTCGGTCGGCTGCTTGACGCCGCGCAGGATGGCACCGCACTCGCAGGCCTTGTTGTCGGCGACCGGTGCATAGCCGACGTCGAAGCGGCGTTCGGCATCGAACTGTGCGTAGGCCGGCCGGATCTTCAGCGCGCTGTACGGCACCTCGCCAAGTCCGCGCCATTCGAAGGTCGGGCGCAGTTCGAACACCTCCGACACCTTCTGCTGCGCGCCCAGGTTGCCGTCGCGGTCGACCGCGCGCGAAAACTCGTTCTCGACATGCGCGCGCCCGTCATTGACCTGCCGCACCAGCATCAGGATGGCCTGCATCACGTCCAGCGGCTCGAAGCCGGCGATCACCACCGGCTTGCGGTATTCCTCGGCGAAATGCTCGTACGGACCGGAGCCGATGACGATGCTCACATGCGCCGGACCGACGAAGCCGTCGATCGGCACCGTGCCGTACTGGCGCACCTCGGGCGACTCCAGGATGTGGGTGATGGCCGACGGCGTCAGCACGTGGCAGCACAGTACGCTGAAGTTCTTAAGGCCCTCGCGCTGTGCGCGCAGGATGGCCAGCGCGGTCGGCGGCGTCGTCGTTTCGAAGCCGATGGCGAAGAACACCACCTCGCGCTCCGGGTTGTCGCGTGCGACGGTCAGCGCGTCGGCAGCCGAATACACCATGCGGACGTCGCCGCCGCGCGCCTTGGCCCGGGTCAGCGAAAGCCCGTCGGAGGCCGGCACGCGCAGGGTGTCGCCGTAGGTGCAGACGATGACGCCGTGTTCGAGCGCCAGCCGGATCGCCATGTCGACGCGGCCGATCGGCAGCACGCAGACCGGGCAGCCCGGGCCGTGGATCATGCGCACATTGGCCGGCAGCAGTTCGCGCACGCCGTAGCGCGAAATGGCGTGCGTGTGCCCGCCGCAGAACTCCATGAAGCTGTACCGGCGGGCCGGATCGGCTTCGGCCCGCAGGCGATCGGCGATCCTGCGGGCGACCGCGCCGTCGCGGAATTCATCGATGTATTTCATGTGGACGCTCCGGCTGCGGCGACCGCTTCGGCCATCTCGCCGAACAGCGCCAGCGTGCGTTCGGCCTCCGCCGGATCGATCATGCCGATGGCGTGGCCGACATGGACGATGACGTAGTCGCCGACCACCGCGTCCGGCACCAGTTCGATCGACACTTCCTTGCGGATGCCGCCGAGGTTCACCACCGCGCGTTCGTCCTCGCGCAGTTCGACCAGCCTGGCGGGGATGGCTAGACACATGACAGGGGCTCCGTAAGCGCACCGGGTGCGAGATGGATCTGCT
>DATCUL010000004.1:0-4487 GCA_036567405.1 Methyloversatilis sp.
GGCGCGCGCACGCTATGCGGCACGGCAGGCCGAACGCATGGCGAACATCGACCGCAATGTCAGCGAGTACGACGACCTGTGTGCCGCTCTTGCCGCCGGCAGCCGGGAGCAGTTCCAGCGTCTGACCGGATCGCTTGACCAGACACAGGACATCGTCGCCAGTGCGGCCTCCAGCCTGCGCGAAACGAACGGCCGGTCGCGCCTGCGCGACATGGTCGAGGAACTGCAGGCGCTCGCCAACGACGAGGAACAGGCCCGGCGGCGCAGCGACATCGAAAATTTCGCCAGCAGCACACGGAACGCGCTGTCGGATTTCGTTGCCACCGTCGAACACCTGAGTGCCGGCAGCAGCGCCATCGCCGAGCGCTTCGAACACGTGCGCCTCAAGCTCAACCAGGTGCGCGGGCTGATCGGACACGTCAATGAAATCAACCGCCAGACCGAGCTGCTGGCGCTGAATGCCGCAATCGAAGCAGCCCGCGCCGGCGAGGCGGGGCGCGGCTTTGCCGTCGTGGCCGACGAAGTGCGCAAGCTGGCGCAGCGCACCGAAAAATTCAGCAACGAAATCAGCGAACTGCTCGGCGACGTGCATGGCGCCATCACCGAAGCCGGCGAAGTCGTCGCCACCTCGGCCAGCACCGACATCGGATCGGCCCGCGAATCCGAGGTCCAGGCCGCAGAGTTGTGGAACAGGATGGCAGAGATCAACCGCCACGGCGCGGCGCAGTCGGAGCGCATCAACAGTCTGTCGGCAGCCATCCACGACGCGGTGATGCAGAACATCGTGTCGATGCAGTTCGAGGACATGGTGAGCCAGTTGCTGGCCAAGGTCCGGGAGCAGACGGAACTGATGGCGCGCTACGTCAATGGCGTGTTCGACGCCCACCGCGACCGCGAACAGCGCGACGGCATGGAGCGCGTGCTCAGGCGCAACGCCACGCTGTCGCAGCTGATCGCTGACGCCGAACAGGCGACGCGATCACTGAACCTGGGCGCAGTCGCGCAGACCGGCATGACGGTCGGCGAAGTCGAACTGTTCTGAACCGGGGCCCGGCGCGGCTCAGCCGCGTCGGGCGTCGACCACGCCGTCGACCTCGCCGATCAGCGCCAGCATCTTCTGGATCTGGCCGACGCCGGCGATCTCGACCGTGAAGCTCATGCGCGCCATGCCGGCCTTGGACAGCGTGGTCACCGCGGTCACATTCACCTTCTCGCGCGACAGCACTTCGGAAATGTCGCGCAGCAGCCCCTGCCGGTCATGCGCCTCGACATGCAGGTCGGCGGCGAAACGCGCGTCCGCATCCTGGCTGGCCGAATCCCCCCACTGCGCATCGATCACCCGCTCCGGGTTGCGCGCCACCATATTGATGTAGTTGGGGCAGTCGCTGCGGTGGATCGCCACGCCGCGTCCGCGCGTGACGAAACCCGATATCGCATCCGGCGGTGCCGGCTTGCAGCAGCGGCCGAGCTGGGTCAGCAGCTTGCCCACACCTTCGACCAGCACACCACGCTCGCCGACCGCCCTGGGTGCACGCGGCTTGATGCGCGGCTCCTCGACCGGCGGCTCCTCACCCTTGAGCGCGACGTGGATGGCGCGCGGCCCGACCTCGCCGTGTGCGCACGCGATGTGCAGCGCATCGACGGTGTTGTAGCCCAGCTTCTGCGCCAGATCTTCCAGGCTGGTCTGGCTCGCGCCTTCGCGCGCCAGTTCGCGCGTCAGCCAGGCACGGCCCTGGGCCAGCGTCTCGCCTTCCTCGATCTGCGCGAACCAGCGACGCACCTTGACCCGCGCCTGATGGGTCGCGATGTAGCCCTGCTGCGGATTGAGCCAGTCGCGCGACGGACCGCCCTGCTTCGCCGCGATGATTTCAACGCGCTGGCCGTTGTCCAGCGGCGTATTCAGCGGCACCAGCTGGCCATTGACACGTGCGCCACGACAGCGGTGGCCGAGGTCGGTATGCAGCCGGTAGGCGAAATCGACCGGCGTCGCACCCTGCGGCAGATCTATCACCTTGCCCTGCGGCGTCAGCACGTACAGCGTGTCGTCGAGTGCTGCGCGCTTGAACTGTTCGACCCACTCCGAGTGGTCGGCAATTTCGTCGCGCCAGGACAGCAACTGGCGCAACCAGGCGATCTTGTCGTCGTAGTCCTTGTCCTGACCCGAGCCTTCCTTGTAGCGCCAGTGCGCGGCCACGCCCATCTCGGCGTGGCGGTGCATCTCGCGCGTGCGGATCTGCACTTCGAGCGAGCGTCCATCCGGCGCCAGCACCGCGGTATGCAGCGAACGGTAGTTGTTGCCCTTCGGATGCGCGATGTAGTCGTCGAACTCGCGCGGCAGCGGCTGCCACAGGTGGTGCACCACGCCGAGCGCGGCATAGCAGTCGCGCACCTCGTCGACCAGCACGCGCAGCGCGCGCACGTCGTACACCTCGGCGAACTCGATGTGCTTGGCGCGCATCTTGTTCCAGATGCTGTAGATGTGCTTGGGCCGACCCTGGATGTCGGCGTGGATGCCGGCCGCCTCCAGCTCGCTCTTGAGCTTCTCCATCGCCTCGGCGATGAAGGCCTCGCGCTCGACCCGCTTCTCGTCGAGCTGTTTTGCGATGCGCTTGTAGGTCTCGGGTTCGAGGAAGCGGAACGACAGGTCTTCCAGCTCCCACTTCAGCTGCCACACACCCAGCCGGTTGGCCAGCGGCGCGTAGATGTCGAGCGACTCGCGCGCCATGTCCAGGCGCTCGTCGCTCGGATTGGCCGACAGCCAGCGCAGGCTCTGCACGCGCGAGGCCAGGCGCAGCATCACGACGCGCACGTCGGCCACCATGGCGAGCACCATCTTGCGCAGCACCTCGGCCTGATTGCCGATTTCGGTGCCGGAGGCACTTTGCGTGGCGTGCGCCCGGGTGATCAGCCGCAGGTGATCGAGCCGCTGCAGGCCCGACACGAGTTCGCTGACCGACTGGCCGTACTGCGCGGCAATGCGCGCATCTGCATCCTCGACCACCTCATGCAGCGGGAACAGCAGCGCCGCCAGCCGGGTTTCGACGTCGAGCCGCAGCGAGGCGCAGATCAGCGCCTGGCCGACCACGTGTTCGTTCATCGGCTCGCCGGTACCGAGGCAGCGTCCGGCATAGAGCGGCGCGACCATTTCATGAGCGCCGCGCAGCGTGTCCGCTTCGGCTTCGCCGAGGCCGTCGACCAGCAAATCGAGGGTGGTGCGCGCGGAGTCGGAACTGATGAGGGCGTGGACGACAGATACCATTGCCGGATTATCCCAAATCCCCCGCGCCGAAGCTTGCCGCGCAGCAGCAAAGCCTTCATCCCGGCAGGGGCATGATCAAATAAAAAGGGGTGGTCGATCGCTCGGCCACCCCGCGGACATCTGTCTCACGACAGTTGCCCGGAATCAGGTCTTCGGCTTGTCCGGCTGGGAGCTCTGGGGCTTGGCATCGTCGTGCTTTTCGCCCGGGCATGCCATGACGACACTGGACGACGCCAACAGCGTCAGCCCCAGCAGGATCGCGAGACGTTTCATCACGGATCACCTCCTTCAAAAGTTGCGGAACCCTTACGATAGGCGCCGCCCCCGAGTTACGCAAGCCAGGATAATTGCCGAATGTTTCGCTGGCTCAGACGCGCACTAGCGCCCGCCACTGCCGATCTGCCCGACGTATCGCCCGACGCCTGGACGCGGATCGAGGCGCGCCTGCCCTTCCTCGACTATCTGGAACCGGCCGATCGCCCGCTGTTGCGCGAACTGGCGTGCAACTTCATCGCGGCCAAGCAGTTCCACGGCGCGCACGAGGTCGCATTGCACGACGACATGCTGCTGGAGATCGCGCTGCAGGCCTGCCTTCCGGTACTGCGGCTGGGTCTGGACTGGTACGACGACTGGGTCGGCGTGGTGATCTATCCGGGCGACTTTCTGGTGCCGCGGCACACCGTGGACGAAGCAGGCGTGGTCCATGAATACACCGAACCGCTGATGGGCGAAGCGTGGGCCGGCGGACCTGTGCTGCTGTCGTGGCAGCCGGACGAGCAGGCCGCCGACGGCGTCAATGTGGTGATCCACGAATTCGCGCACAAGCTGGACATGCGCAACGGTGAGCCGGACGGCCTGCCGCCGCTGCACGAAGGCATGAGCGTGCAGCGCTGGGCCCGGGTGTGGTCCGGTGCCTACGCGCAGTTCTGCACCGATATCGACGCCGGCATCGATACCGGCATCGACGAATACGCGGCGGAAAGTCCGGCCGAATTCTTCGCTGTCATGTCCGAATGCTTCTTCGAAATACCGGACCTGATCCAGGACGCCTGGCCCGAACTTTACGCACAGCTTGCGCTGTTCTACCGGCTCGATCCGGCGCCGCGCGCACGCGCGCTGCACGGAAGCGCCACGCCGTGATCGCAGAACTGATCGCCTGGTGCCGGCTGGACTGTCTGCCGGCCGCACAGCGCCTGGGTTACCGGCGCGAAGCCGCGGCGCTCGCCGT
>DATCUL010000005.1:0-3036 GCA_036567405.1 Methyloversatilis sp.
GCTTCCACCCGAAGCCGAGCACGAACGCGTGCGCCGGCAGGGCGAGCACGAGCAGGGTGCAGATCACGAAACCCAGACTGCCGGACGCGCTCTGCCCATCGAAATACGGCCATAGCCACGGCCAGGCCACAGCGGAAAACGCGCCGGCCAGCGCGGCGGACACGGGTGTCGGTTCAAGCGTCATGCAAGGCGTCCTTCCTGGGCCGCGTCTCCGGCGGCTGAAAATCAGCCCCGCATCCTAATACGAATGGCCGGTACCGGAACCGCCGGGTGCGCTGCCGCAGGGCGCCGGTGCTGTACACTTCCGCCCGTTCCCCCGCAGCCTTCCTTTCCGTGTCCGACATTCCCTCGACCTTCGCCGACGACGGCCCGCTGGCCCGCGCCATCAACGGTTTCACGCCGCGTGCGCAGCAGACCGAAATGGCCGAGCGCGTCGCCAGCGCCATCGAACAGCGCAGCGTGCTGGTGGTCGAGGCGGGCACCGGCACCGGCAAGACCTATGCGTATCTGGTGCCGGCGCTGCTGTCGGGCACCAAGGTGATCGTGTCGACCGGCACCAAGACGCTGCAGGACCAGCTGTTCCAGCGCGACCTGCCGACGGTGCGCGGCGCGCTGGGCGTGCCGGTGACCATCGCGCTGCTCAAGGGGCGCGCCAATTATCTGTGCCACTACCACCTCGAACGTTCGCTGCATGACGGCCGGCTCGGTTCGCGCGAGGAGGCGGGCCACCTGCAGGCGATCGCGCGCTGGGCCAAGGTGACCGGCAGCGGCGACAAGGCGCAATGCACCGAAGTGCCGGAAGAATCCGGCGCCTGGTCGCTGGCGACCTCGACTCGCGACAACTGCCTCGGGCAGGATTGCCCGAACGCCAAGGAATGCTTCGTGACCGCGGCGCGGCGCGAGGCGATGGAAGCCGACGTGGTGGTGGTGAATCACCATCTGTTCTTCGCCGACCTGATGCTGCGCGACGAAGGCGTCGCCGAACTGCTGCCGGCCTGCAACGCGGTGGTGTTCGACGAGGCGCACCAGCTGGCCGAAACCGCGAGCCTGTTCTTCGGCGAGTCGGTATCGACCTCTCAGCTGCTGGAACTGGCGCGCGACACGCGGGCCGAGGCGGTGGTCAGCGCGAAGGACTTCAAGCAGCTGCCGGATACCGCCGAGCGCATGGCCAAGGCGGTGCGCGACCTGCGGCTGGTGTTCCGCGAGGAGAACGTGCGCCTGTCGGCGGCGCAGATCGACGAACGCCCGGCGTTCGCGCCGGCGCTGGCCACCGTGCTCGACGCGCTGCGCGAGCTGGCGGCCGTGCTGGAAACCCAGGCGGCACGGAGCGAAGGGCTGGAAAAATGCTGGCAGCGCGCGCTCGATCTGGTAGCGCGCATCGAGCGCTGGAAGGACGGCGACAGGAAGCAGGTGGAACAGCCCGACCGCGTGCGCTGGGCCGAGGTCTACACGCAGGCGCTGTCGCTCAATGCCACGCCGCTGTCGGTGGCCGACATCTTCCGCCGGCAGATGGAAGACAACCCGCGCGCCTGGATCTTCACGTCGGCCACGCTGGCGGTCGGAGGCGACTTCGGCCACTACTGCGGCGAACTGGGGCTGGCCACGGCCGAAACCGCGCAGTGGGGCAGCCCCTTCAATTACGAACAGCAGGCGCTGCTGTACGCACCGGAAAACATGCCGGAGCCGTCGGCGCCGACCTATGCCGAAGCCGTCGCACGCGCGGCCTGGCCGCTGATCAAGGCCTGCCGCGGCGGCGTGTTCGTGCTGTGCACGTCGCTGCGCGCGATGAAGCGCATCCACGAACTGATCGAGGACAAGCTGTCGGCGTACGACCCGGAGCGGCCGCTGCTGATCCAGGGCCAGGCGACGCGCAGCGAGCTGCTGGAACGGCACCGGGCCGCCGGCAACGCGGTGCTGGTCGCCAGCCAGAGCTTCTGGGAAGGCGTGGACGTGCGCGGCGACGCGCTGCAGCTGGTGATCATCGACAAGCTGCCGTTCGCACCGCCCGACGATCCGGTGCTGTCGGCGCGCATCGAACACATGAAGCGCGAAGGCCGCAACGCCTTCATGGACTACCAGCTGCCGCACGCGGTGATCAGCATGAAGCAGGGCGCCGGCCGGCTGATCCGTGACGAACAGGATCACGGCGTGCTGATGGTGTGCGACCCGCGCCTGATCGAAAAGCACTACGGCAAGACCATCTGGCGCAGCCTGCCGCCCATGCGCCGCACCCGCAGCGAGGACGTCGTGGTGAGCTTTCTCGAAAGTCTGGGCGGCTGACCGCCGGCTGCGCCGGGTGGCTAGCGCGGCGGGGATTCAACCAGGGTGATCGCGAGCATGGCTCGCTCCCACAGGGAGCACGGCGCGATTTCGTAGGAGCGAGCCCTGCTCGCGATCCGGTCGTCGGGCAATGCAGGGTCGATGATCAACGTGTGGTTCGCGATCAGTGTTCACGCCTGCAGCGGGTGCCTGGGCTGCGTTGTTCCGGAAAACGCCGCCCATCACCTGTTGATCCCGCGGCCTGCGTCCGCGCGGCGGCGGCGCGCCGAACAGGCCACGACGACCAGTCCGGCGGCGAGCATCGCGCATGTCGCTGGCTCGGGCACTGCTGCCACGGTGAATCCGCTGCCATCCCATGTGCCCGCGCGCCCCGGCGGGAGCCCGGTGAGCTCGAACCGGACCTGTTCCAGACCGAACACACCGCCGCCGGCGCTGACCTGGTCGGCAAAGTCGTAGCGCCGGCCGGCGTCGGGCAGCAGGCCGTCGAGGAACGAGAAGCGCACCGTCGCGCCCTCGGTGAAAACCAGCGTGCCGGACACGTCGAGGCGGTCGCTGGCAGCGGCAGAAAGCTCCAGCTCGAGCACGCCGCTGATCACCATCGAGCCCAGCACCGTGAGTGTGCCCGGCGAGGTACCGGGGCTGACGGTGGTGTTGGCGCCCACCGTCAGCAGCGTGGTCGACACGCGGTCGCGGCCTTTCAGCACGCCGTCCTCGATCTCGACCGTCTGTGCCTCGAGCAGTCCGTTGACGATCGTG
>DATCUL010000006.1:0-2044 GCA_036567405.1 Methyloversatilis sp.
TGGCGGCAAACCTCGCGCCGCTGATGTTCGGCGCCATGGTGCTGTTCCTTCTGTCGGGTGCGCCGGTGGCCTTCGCGCTGGCCGCCTGCGGCATTGCGTTCGGACTGGTCGGCATCGAACTGGGCCTGCTGTCGCCCTCGCTGGTGCAGGCCATGCCGGACCGGGTCTGGGGCGTCATGAGCAACGACACGCTGCTCGCCATCCCATTCTTCACCTTCATGGGACTGGTGCTGGAACGGTCCGGCATGGCCGAAGACCTGCTCGACACGGTCGGTCGCCTGTTCGGTGCCGTACGCGGCGGGCTGGCGGTGGCAGTGGTGCTGGTCGGCGCGATGCTGGCCGCCACCACTGGCGTGGTTGCGGCATCGGTCATTTCGATGGGGCTGATTTCGCTGCCCATCATGCTGCGCGCCGGTTACGACCGGCGGCTGGCGGCGGGCGTCATCTGCGCCTCGGGTACGCTGGCGCAGATCATTCCACCATCGCTGGTGCTGATCGTGCTCGGTGACCAGCTCGGCCGGCCGGTCGGCGACATGTACCGCGGCGCGCTGCTGCCCGGACTGGTACTGACCGGCTTCTACCTGCTCTATGTATGCGCCATCGCCTGGCTGAGGCCGACGTCGGCACCCGCGCTGCCGGAGGCCGACGACCATGATGGTGCAGAGCGGCGCGGCGTGGCACTGCTGCTCGGACTGGCGGTGCTGGCAGGCGGCATGGCGAGCCAGTTGCCGGCGATGCAGTCGTACGCGCTCGACGCCCGCACGCTGCTTGCCATCACGGCCGGCGGCGGCTTCGCCTGGCTGCTGGCACTGGCCGACCGCCTGCTCGGCCTCGGACTGCTGCCCGACCTGGCACGCCGCGTCGCGTTCGTGCTGATGCCGCCGCTGGCGCTGATCTTCCTCGTGCTGGGCACCATCTATCTCGGGCTGGCGACACCGACAGAGGGCGGCGCGATGGGGGCAGCCGGCGCGCTCGTCATGGGCGCGAGCCGGCGCCGGTTGTCGCGCACCCTGCTGGTCGAGGCGCTGGACCGCACGGTCAGGCTGACCACCTTCGTGCTGTTCATCCTGATCGGCGCGCGCGTGTTCTCGCTGACCTTCTACGGCATCAACGGCCACCTGTGGGTCGAGCACCTGCTGCTCGGGCTGCCCGGCGGCGCGACCGGCTTCCTGATCGCGACCATGGTGCTGGTGTTCGTGCTGGCCTTCTTCCTCGATTTCTTCGAACTGGCCTTCATCATCGTGCCGCTGCTGGTGCCGGTGGCCGACAAGCTGGGCATCGACCTGGTGTGGTTCGGCGTGCTGCTCGCGGTCAACATGCAGACGTCGTTCATGCACCCGCCGTTCGGCTTCGCGCTGTTCTACCTGCGTTCGGTGGCGCCGAAGGACCTGCCGACACGCGACATCTACTGGGGCGCCGTCCCCTTCGTCGGCATCCAGCTGGCGATGGTGGTACTGGTGCTGGCCGTGCCACAGCTGGTCACCGCCAATCTGGATCACGCCAAACGCGGTGCCGGCGGCTCGGTGACGGGCGACGAGACTCTTTACGATCGGCCGGCCGGCCGGCCGCAGCTGCCAGCCGGCCATCGGGATGCACCGCTGGAAGCGGCCATCGAGCGCGCCGAGGCGCTGGATCAGGATTCAGCGACGTCCGAGTAGACGTTCGACCGCCCGCGCGCAGGCGGCGGGCGCTTCCAGCGGAATCAGGTGACCGGCCTGCGGCACATCCACCAGATCCGCGCCCCAGAACCGGCGATTCTGCTCGCGCCCGGCCAAACGGATTTCCTCGGACCTGCCACCGGCGACGAAGCCGATCGGCACACCGCGTGCCCGCAGCCGGCGCAGCGCCTGCAGCGCCTCGCGGTGCGCCAGCGTGGCGTAGATGTCGCGCTCGGTGTCGCGCGGAATGGTCAGCGTGACGCCACCTGCCGGATCATCGCGCAATCCGGCATTCAGGAAGTCGTCGAGTACCCCGGGTGCCCAGCGCTGCACGAAAGCCTTGGCGCCGAGATGCCGGCGCGCCTCGTCGCGCGACGGCCAGTGCT
>DATCUL010000007.1:0-2076 GCA_036567405.1 Methyloversatilis sp.
CTCCAGGCCGGTGTTTTTGAAGAAGCGCGCCAGGTCGGGTACCACCACCAGCATCAGCACCGCGATGACGAACATCAGGAAGGTGCCGACGATGGCGGGATAGGTCAGCAGCCGGCGAGTCTGCGACACCAGTTCGTCCTCCCACTTGAAGGCGTCGATCTGCTCGCGCAGCACTTCGGCCAGATTGCCGGTCAGTTCGCCGGCGCGCACAAGCGCGCAGAACACCTTGCTGAAAGCGGCCGGATGTTCGGCCATCGCCTGCGACAGCGAGCGCCCGCCCTCGATGCTTTCCACCAGTGATGCGACGATTTCGCGCATGCGCGGATGGGAGGTTGAATCGCGCAGATCGGTCAGCGCCTCGATCAGCGGCACGCCCGAGCGCACGAGCTGTTCCAGGTGAAAGCTGAAGTTGATCAGTTCGATGCGCGGCAGGCCGTGCCCGAACAGCGGTTGCGCGTGCTTCATCTGCGCGCCGTTGACGAAATCGAGCTGCATGCGCTTCAGGCGCATTTCGAGATCGACCAGATTGGCCGCGTCCATGCGGCCGAACACCAGCCGGCCCTGCGCGTTCATCGCCTTGTACGAGAACATCGCCATGGTCAGCGTGCGTACCAGTCGGGCCCGCTCTGACCCATGCGTTCGGTGAGGTCGACCACGCGCGCCAGTTCTTCCAGCGAGGTCGAGCCGTCGATCACCCGCCGCAGCCCGTCTTCTGCCAGTGTGCGGAACCCCTTGGCGCGCGCCGCGTTGCGCAGTTCGCGCGCGGTGGCGCGGCGCGCCACCAGTTCGTCCAGATCGGAATCCATGCGCAGCAGTTCCATCACCGCCAGGCGGCCGCGGTAACCGGTGAATTCGCAGGCCGGACAGCCGACCGCGTCGTGGATTTCGGGCGCGGCGCGGTCGTCGCGCAGGCCGAGCAGATGCAGTTCGTGCGCTTCGGCCGGACGGATGCGGCGACAGTACAGGCAGAGCTTGCGCAGCAGGCGCTGCGCCATCACGCCGATGATGTTGCCGGCCATGATGTCCGGCAGGATGCCGATGTCGAGCAGGCGCGGAATGGCGCCGAGCGCCGAATTGGTGTGCAGCGTCGAATACACCTGGTGACCGGTCATGGCGGCACGGAAGGCCATTTCGGCGGTTTCCGCATCGCGGATCTCGCCGACCAGGATGATGTCCGGATCCTGTCGCATCATCGAGCGCACACCGTTGGCGAAGTCGAGCTTGACTGCTTCGGCGACCGAGGTCTGGCGGATCAGCGCCATCGGGTACTCGACCGGATCCTCGAGCGTCATGATGTTCACGCCTTCGGTGTTGATGTGGTTCAGCACCGAATACAGTGTCGTCGTCTTGCCGCTGCCGGTCGGCCCGGTGGCGAGGATGATGCCTTCGGGGCGCGCGATCATCAGCTTGAGCTGGTCGAGCTGCGAGTCGGCCAGGCCGAGGTCGTCCAGCGGCACGATGCCGCGCGCACGGTCGAGAATGCGCAGCACGACGTTTTCGCCGTGCAGCGTGGGCTGCGAGGACACGCGGAAATCCACCGGCCGGCCGCTGATGGTCAGCGAGATGCGGCCGTCCTGCGGTGCGCGCATTTCGGCGATGTTCATGCCGGCGATCACCTTGATGCGCACCGCCATCGCCGGCCAGTAGGAGCGGTGCAGCGCGCGGATCTGCCGCAGCATGCCGTCGATGCGGTAGCGGATGCGCAGGAAGCCGGCTTCCGGCTCGAAGTGGATGTCGGACGCCTCGCGTTTGACCGCATCGGTCAGCAGCGCGTCGATCAGCCGGACCACCGGCTGGCTGTATTCATCGGCCGACGCCGACAGAGAGCGGTAATCGACCTCGCCGGTCTCGAGCTCGGTCAGGATGCCCTCGATCGACAGCTCGTGCCCGTAGGACTGATCTATCGCATGCGCGATTTCGGTTTCGCCGGCCAGTACCGTGTCGAGCTCGATGCCTTCGGGCAGCAATGCGCGCAGCTGGTCGAGTGCGACGATGTCGTTGGTGTCCGACACCGCCACGGTGAGCCGGCGGGTACTGGCAACGTAGTGCACCGGCAGCAGGCGGTGCCGCTTGGCC
>DATCUL010000008.1:0-5223 GCA_036567405.1 Methyloversatilis sp.
CCCGGGCGCTCACCGCTGTGGCTGGCGCTGGTCGCCACCATCGTTGCCGGCGCGCTGGCTATCCACTTCCGCGAACGCGTGGCATTTGCAGCGCTGATTGCCCTGGCCATCTGCATCATGCGCTACAGCGGCCTGATCAACCGCTGGCCGGAAAGCCGAGTGCTGGCCTTTCTCGGCCGCATTTCGTTCTCGGTCTTCCTGATCCACTACCCGGTCTCGATGCTGATGAATGCGGCGGTACAGCCGCTGTTCGGCGACGACCCGGTCGCCAACATCGGCGGCCTGGTCCTCACGTGGCTGCTCAGCGTGGCAGCTGGCGCCGTGTTCTACCGTCACGTGGAAAGCCGTATCGGCGCAGCACCACGCAGCCACGGTACGTCCGGTCGCGGCCGGAACGGCCGCGACGACAACCGGATCATCGCGACGTACTGACCCGGGCCCGGGGTCGCACGCTGATCAGCTGACTGCCGGCAACGGCAGATGCTGCCTGAGCACGCGCAGCAGCTGCTCGGTGTGGAAGGGTTTGGAAATGAAGTCGTCCATGCCGGCCTCACGGCAACGACGACGATCGTCTTCCATCGCATTGGCGGTGATCGCGACGATCGATACCTGCTGCCAGTGCGGCGCCGGCAGCGCACGTATGCGTCGCGCCGCGTCCAGACCATCCATGACGGGCATCTGCAAGTCCATCAGGATGAGGTCGTAAATCTTTGCCTGACAGGCCGCGACGGCCTGCTGACCGTCGGACGCCAGCGTTACCTTGACGCCATGCTTCGACAGCAGCCTTTGCAGCAAAGCCTGGTTGACCGCGGTGTCTTCCGCCACCAGCACTTCGGCATCGAACATTTCAGCCGATGCCACCGGCACCCGCCGGGCTGACGCCACCGGATGCCGCTCTTCGCCGGCGGCGCTGCGCAACGGCAACTCGACACGGAAGCTGCTGCCCTCGCCCGGCATGCTGTGCAGGCTGATCCGGCCGCCCATCAGCTCGACCAGACGTGCCACGATGGCCAGGCCCAGTCCGGTGCCGCCGTAGGTCCGGGTGGTCGACGAATCCGCCTGCGAGAAAGGCGCGAACACGCGATCCTGCTTGTCCGGCGCGATGCCGATGCCGGTATCGGTCACGACGAAGGCTATGCGCGGACTTGCGCCGCCGGCGTCGCACTGCTCGACCGACAGCGACACGCCTCCGCTGCCCGTGAATTTCACCGCATTCGACAACAGATTGGATACCACCTGACGCAAGCGCACCGGATCGCCGACAACGCGTTCCGGCAGGCCGGGCTGCAGCCGCCGCTCCAGCGAGATGCTCTTTTTCCTGGCCTGGGCCGCGAACATTGCCAGCGAATCATCCATCAGCTGGCCGAGGTCGAAGTCGACCGATTCGATCTCCATATGCCCGGCCGCGACCTTCGAGTAGTCGAGGATGTCGTTCAGGATCACCATCAGGCTGTCAGCCGATGACTTCACCCAGTTGAGGTATTCGCGCTGCTCGTCGTCCAGCGGACCTTCCAGCGCCATGTCAGTCATGCCGATGATGCCGTTCATCGGCGTACGGATTTCATGGCTCATGGTGGCGAGAAAAGCCGCCGTGGCCCGGCTGGAAGCTTCGGCCGCCTCCTTGGCGCCGCGCAGTTCATCCGCCACCTCGCGCGCGCGCGTGACGTCTTCGCTCAACCACAGACGGCCGATTTCACGAGACGATTCATCGCGCACCGCAAAGCTGCGCTGCGTGACGGTACGCCGGTCGGTCAGCACGATTTCATGGCAGATCTGGTCGGCACCGAACACCGGCAAGGCGTCGGCTGCCGGCAGCCGCGCGCGGCACAAGCGCTCGATTTCGGGCAGATCGGAACCCAGGAGCGCACCGCTGTCTTCGAGCCCCCATATCCGCGCCAGCTCGACATTCGCGAACAGCACGCGACCGCTGCCGTCGGCGAGCAGCACACCCAGATCCATCGCCTCGAGCAGCGCCATGAGCCGGCTGTTTGCTTCGGCCGCTGCGCGCACCTGTGCCTGCTCCTTCGTGTGCAGTGCCTCCAGCTCGCCGATGCGGTCTCGAATGGCGCGCGACATGGCGTTGAAGGCCCGACCCAGCCGGCCGACCTCGTCGTCCCCCTCCGCCACGGGCTCAAGCGTCATCGTGCCGTGTGCGACCGCGTTGGTCGCCCGCGTAAGCGTCACCAGCTGGCGCGTCAGCCACAGTCCAAGCATGGTGAGCAGCGCTACCGACAGAATCAGTTCGCCTGACGCGATGGCGGCGCCCTGCAGAAGCAACTCGCGGTTGGCGACCGCCATGTGCGACATGTCCAGCCCGTAGCGGAGCTGACCTAGCTCCTGGCCAGCCAGCACGATGGGGGTCGACACATCGTAACGCGGTGGATCGTCTTCGTGGTCCGGATCGAAGCTCACATCGAGCGGCGGCGGCGGCTGATCCCGCTTCCAGCCGCTGATGGCGACGATCTTTCCCCGGCTGTCATTCAGGATGAGATAGACGATGCCCTGGCTGGAGCGGCTTTCATCCAGCACTGCCTGCAGCGTCGCGTAGTCACGCTGCGCCATCGGCGCTACGAGCGCAGCGTTGAGCACGGGCGCGATCTGCCGCACATGCAGTTGCGCCTGATCGATCAGGTTTTCGCGCTGCAGGCGCAGGCTGTTGCTCACCAGCAGCGTCAGCATGACCGCCTCGACCAGCAGCGCGGCCAGCAGAAGCCGGCCGCGTATCGAGCGCGTCAGCGTACGCCACGAAGACCGTATCACTTGTTCGCCTTCTTCAACTGCTGCCTGACCTCCGCCGCATACGGCGCCATCACGTCGAGCTCACCCGGAGCGAGCTTGCGGTAGCCATCGACCTTGTACTTCGCGAAGTACTCCTTGCCGGCCGGCGATTCGGCGAATGACCACAGCGCGGCCTGTATCGCAGCCGCGCGACCGGACTCAGAGCTGTTCAGCATGTACACCCTGCCTGCCAGCGCCGGGCTTTCGGCGAGAAAGCGCAGTTGCGACTGCACGTCCGGAGCGAGCACCTGAAAATTGGCCAGCGATACCGTTCCTGCCAACACGTCACCGTTCAGGATCAGCTGCGCCACGCTGTCAGCCGCACTGACATAACGCACCGAGACGTCCGGTGCGCCGTTGTCACGCATCCAATGCAGGCCCCAGATCGTCACCAGCGACGATGGCCCCAGGCCGACCACCTGCGCGCCAGCGAGGTCGCGGCCAGCGGCAACCTTGCCATCGCGTGCCACCACGATCACCGCCCGGAACGGCGCCTTGTAGGTCAACAGCGGCACATAGGCGGCATCCGTCTTCAGCAGTTGCGCCTGATGACCGGTCGTGATCGCGAGGTCGTACTCCTGATCCAGCGCGCGGCGAGCGTATTCGGTGAAGTCCGGTGCGGTAATGATCTGCACCGGCACGCCAAGTGCCTTCTCCAGATGCACCCGCAGCGGCTGGTACATCTCGAGGATCACACGCGAACTGGTGTGCGGCGCAATGCCGACACGCAGCGGCCTGGGATCGGCAGCAGCAGCGGACAGACTCAGCAGGCAAAAAAGCAGGCTCAGCAGGCGGACGGGGTTCATTGTCATGGTTTTGCACTTTGCGTTAACTGCTTATCGGCAGAGCCGGCGGCCAGCTTGAACCGGACGCGGCATCAGAGCGATGAACCAAGGGCATTCCTGCGAGACCCGCTGACCGGCAATCGCGCGGGCGCAAAAAGAAAAAGCCCCTTTTCAGGGGCTCTTTCTCGCTTCGGAACCTGCCGTGATCAATGCTTCGGATGGTCCTTGCCGTGCGGCTTCTTGTCCTTGTGTTCCTTGTGCTCCTTCGGTTCCCTGACCGTCTTGTCGTCGGCAGTGCTGCCGCTTTCAGCCGCCTTCTCGTTACCGACGGTCAGTTCATGTTCACTCTTCGGCGACGGCCCGCCCTGACCGTGCTTGTTGCCGGCAAAAGCCAGCGGGGACGCACAGGCGACAACTGCAGCCAAGGTAATCAGTGTCTTCTTCATCGGTTTCTCCAGAAAAACTTTCGTCGGATCGACAGCCCGAATAACGCAGCCGCCACCATCGCGTTGACGCTCGGCGCCCTTGCTCAACGCTCGCTGCGGTACGGCTGCCACGCACCGTCCGACGCAAGGCATGCGCGCTCCCTCTTCGATTCATTCACACCCTTGCCCCGGATTCCCAGCGTGTAGTTCCGGCACTTGTAACCGTCGGCGCTGAAACCGTCGAGCGGGGTGACGGTGTAATTCAATCCGTTGTCCGGGTTGAGCCAGGTGACCGGCCGGTTCGCCTCGCCCAGTTCGAGCGCGTGCCCGAGACAGCCACGATCGGCGTTGTCCAGATCCCTGCCGATCTTGTTGCCGATAGCCGCCCCCAGCACCGACCCGACGATGATCGCCACCGTCCTGCCGTCGCCCTTGCCAACGACAGAGCCGAGCGCGCCACCGATCACGCCGCCCAGCGCGGTCGCCACGGCCTCACGGTTGCAGCGCCCGGTGGACACACCATAGTCGTCGGACCACTGCCGACCGGTGTAGCCCCGATACTCGGGGTCGTTCTTCTTGCGCCAGCCATGAGCCGGAGCCCAGGACGGCGGGTTCGCAAACGTATCGGGCGCCAGTGGCATCAGCAGTGCGCAAACGCCGAGGCCCATCAGCAGGTTGGCTGTTTTCATGGTGGATTCTTCCGGAAGATGAATGTCGGATGCAGATCACGATCAAACCGGGCAGCAGTGATTCCACCCCAGATCACGCCCATATCGACCCGGCCCACGAGGACTTGAGCATCGCGCCACGCAGCGACAACCGCGACACTCCATGCGGTTTCCGGACCGGAAAAAGAAAAGGACTCGGGCTTTGCGGCCCAAGTCCTGATGTTTGGCGCGCCCGGCGCGATTCGAACGCACGACCCCTGCCTTCGGAGTGGTTGAATCAACTTGAAGGTCAAATTCTGGTCCGCCAAGAACCATCCCGTCAGTCCCTTCTGCTTACCCATGCACCGATGACGTCGCTCAGCGGCAGCTGGCAGACTCACTAGTGCGTGCCGCGTATCTCTTGTCTGATGTTCCACAGGCTTCCCTGCAACTTCTTTGTCTGTTCAACGTGCGCCTTCAGTTGATCCACCGTGAACCGCGTCTCCTGCTGATTCTGCGACGTAGGTAGGTTCAGTACGTTGATCGCTACGCCTTCACGCGAATCAACAGCCCACCTTCCATGAACCA
>DATCUL010000009.1:0-4710 GCA_036567405.1 Methyloversatilis sp.
GAACGAGCCGGACAATGTGGACGGCTGGCGCATGCTGGCGCGTTCGTACGCAAACCTGCAGCGTTTCGACGAGGCAGCCGACGTCTATGCCAAGCTGGTGAAACTGGCTGGCGACGACGCTCAGGTGTGGACGGATTACGCGGATGTGCTGGCCATGAAGCAGGGGCGCAATCTGATCGGCGAGCCCGAGAAGATGCTGGTACATGCGCTCGAACTGGATCCGCAGAACCCGAAGGCACTGGCACTGGCCGGCAGTGCGGCGGCACAGCGCGGTGATCGTGCCACCGCACGCAAACACTGGGAAAAGCTGCTGACCCTGCTGCCTGCGGATTCCCCGCTGATTCAGCCGATCAGGGAAACGCTGGATCATCTGGACGCCAAGCCCGCCGGCTAGCGCAGGTTGCGCGTCCCCGACAGGACGGGAGTGTGGCGGCCCCGGTGTTGCATGTTCCGGGCGCACAAATGAAAAAAGCCGGCCTGAGCCGGCTTTTTTCATGCGTGAAGCAATTACTTCTTCTCTTCAGCCGGGGCAGCAGCAGGAGCTTCAGCAGCCGGGGCAGCAGCCGGGGCTTCAGCAGCCGGGGCAGCCGGAGCAGCAGCTTCAGGAGCCGGAGCGGCCGGAGCAGCAGCCGGGGCGGGAGCGGCTTCGGGAGCCGGAGCCGGAGCTTCTTGCGGCTTCGAGCAGGCAGCGAGAGTGGCGGCGAGCAGGGCGGCGAGGAGGAGGGATTGTTTCATTTTGGTTTCCTTGGCTGTTGGCTACTACATGAATTCGGTCTAACCCGATCGAGCTGCGACCTCGATCAGCCCAAAATAGTAGCATGAGCGCTCCGAATCAAGTAGCGCCGTGGGAAACATGTCCTTAGAGGCCAAGTTTTGTTGTGCTGATGCAACATGAGCAGGCTTCCCAAAGGTCGGCAAAGCGCCCTGCGTAGCCGGCACTTTCCACCGGGTCACCGCGCAGGAGTTTGCCCCGCCAATACTCGCTGTGTGTGCGTATCAGCGCATATCCGCCGGTCGTCAGCATGAACGTTTCGCTCAGATGGCGCAGCTGGCGCGGGGTCTGCCTGATCTGTATCCGGTGCGACTGTGCACTGCACAAATCCCACAGCCGGGGCATGTGGTGCTGCAGCGCCGACGGGTCGTGCAGCGCGATCCTGACACTGGCGCGTGCGTCGCCCGCCAGTGCATCCGACAACTGTGCCACGCGCTGCGAATGCGCAAGCCCGGTGCCGGTCAGATCGGTGTCGAAGATGTCCAGCGTGCGCGAGACGTGGGCGAGCAGTTCTCCCACGGCATCCTGATAGCTGCTGCGTTCGGAAAAACGCAGCACGCCCTCCGCGTCAGTCACCCTTTGCCCCGGTGTGGAGGAAGCCGTCGCAGTACCAGCCGTAGAGCAGCTCCAGCAGTCCTTCGTGATCGGGCACTGGCGTCAGCGAGCGTGCGCTGGCCAGCGCGCGCAGTGCCGCCGCCGCGCCGGACGGTACCGCGACGTCCTCGCCGTTGATCCAGAAATAGCGGCCGCTGCGCAGCAGCAGCGTGCGGGCGTCGAGTCGCACGCCCGAACGTTTCGCCTGCTGGGCGAAGCGCTTCGTGCTCACCGGCTCGTCCGGCGGATCGAAGAAGATGTGCGGCTTGGGTTCGGTCAGATAGCCGCCGAGGAACTGTTCGACGTCGCTGCGCGACCAGCGTATCGCCGTCAGCATCTGCTCGACACGATCGATCATCGCCACCGGCAGTTGTGCCGGATCGGCCTGCAGCGCCAGGTCCGGGTCGGCGTACATGCCGTCCAGACACAGGTTGTCGCGCAGGTAGTCGACGAAGGCGGTGGCCAGTTCCTGTACCGACGGGGTGCGGAAGCCGATCGAGTAGGTCGTGCATTCGCCTTCCGCAATGCCGTCATGCGCACAGTGCGGCGGCAGGTAGAGCATGTCGCCCGGTTCGAGCAGCCATTCCTGCTCCGGCACGAAGTTGCGCAGGATGCGCAGCGGCGCACCCTCGACCAGCGACAGGTCCTTCTGGGTGCTGATCCTCCAGCGTCGCGTGCCTGTGCCCTGCAGCAGGAAAACGTCGTAGGAATCGAAGTGCGGGCCGACGCCGCCGCCATCGGTGGCGTAGCTGACCATGACGTCGTCCAGCCGCGCGTAGGGAATGAAGGAAAAACGGCGCATCAGCGCATCGGCCTGCGGCAGCAGCATGTTCAGGCCCTGGATGAGTACCGTCCAGGCCTTCGATTTCGGACGCTTGAGCAGGCTGGCGGGCAGCGGTCCGCGTTCCAGTTGCCAGCGGTTGCCGTCCTGGCTGACGAAGCGCGATTCGACCGACTCGTCGCGCGCCAGCGCGAGCAGGGCGTCGCGTTCGAGCAGGCCGTTGAATCCGGGAATGGCGCCACGTATCAGCAGCGGCTTCTTCTGCCAGTAGTCGCGCAGGAAGGTACGCGGGCTGAGCCCGCCGAGCAGTGTCTTGTCCATGGCGCGGATTATCCCCGATGACGGGGTGGCGGCGCGTTCAGCAGGTAAAATCTCGCTCCCTTTCGCAATGCAGGGTTGTGTCATGCCGGTAGCCCGTATCGAATCGCTGGACCACGAAGGTCGCGGCGTCACACACGCCGACGGCAAGGTGATCTTCGTCGACGGTGCGCTGCCGGGCGAAATCGTCGATTTCTCGCCCTATCAGCGCAAGCCGTCCTACGAGCTGGCGCAGATCAGCCGCATCGTGCGCACCAGTCCGCAGCGCGTCACGCCGGGCTGCCGCCATTTCGGCAAGTGCGGCGGCTGCAGCATGCAGCACCTCGATCTGGCCGCCCAGGCATCGGTGAAGCAGCGCGTGCTCGAAGACGCGCTGTGGCATGTCGGTCGCGTCAAGCCGGAAACCGTGTTCGCGCCGCTGGTTGGGCCGGGCTGGGGCTATCGCTATCGGGCGCGGCTGTCGGTGCGCTACGTGCCGCGCAAGGGCGGTGTTCTGGTCGGCTTCCGCGAGCGCAAGTCGAGTTACGTGACCAATATGGATTCCTGCGAGGTGCTGCCGCCGCACATGTCGGCGCTGCTGATGCCGCTGCGCACGCTTATCGACGGTCTGTCGATCCGCGAACGGCTGCCGCAGATCGAGGTGGCGATCGGCGGCGAGCGCGACGAACAGATGACTGTGCTGGTCTTCCGCATCCTGCTGCCGCTGACCGCGGAGGACGAAGCTGCGCTGCGTGCGTTCGCCGATCTGCATCGCATGCACGTGTACCTGCAGCCGCGCGGCCCGGAGTCGATCACGCCGTTCTGGCCGCTGCCGATGCCGGAACTGTCGTACTCGCTGCCGGATTTCGGTGTGCGGCTGGCATTTGCACCGACCGAATTCACGCAGGTCAATCATGGCATCAACCGCTCGCTGCTGCGCCGTGCGATGTCGATGCTGGCACCTCAGCCGGGTGAACGCATTGCTGACATGTTCTGCGGGCTGGGCAATTTTTCGCTGCCGATCGCGGCGCTCGGTGCCGAGGTGGTCGGCGTCGAAGGCGCGGACGCGCTGGTCGCGCGCGCTGCCCGCAATGCCGAGGCCAACGGCCTGCAGGCGCGCGCGAGCTTTCGCGTGGCGAACCTGTTCAATGCGACCCCGGAAAATCTCGCCGCCATGGGGCGTTTCGACAAGATGCTGATCGACCCGCCGCGCGAGGGTGCCATCGAACTGGTGAAATCGATTCCGCATTCGATGGATGACCTGGCGCCGAGCCGCATCATCTATGTGTCGTGCAATCCGGCGACGCTGGCACGCGACCTTGCGGTGCTGATCAACGACAAGGGCTACAGATTCCGCGGCGCCGGCATCGCCAACATGTTCCCGCAGACCTCGCATGTCGAATCGATCGCGCTGATCGAACGCTGATCCATCCGCAGCAGCAATGAAAAAGGCGGCCTCGGCCGCCTTTTTCATATCAAACCCTGGCAATCAGTCGCGCTGGCCGGTCAGCGCCATCAGCAGGTTGAGCAGGCTGATGAACATGTTGTACAGGTTCAGATAGACCGACAGCGAGGCTGACACGTAGTTGGTTTCGCCGCCGCGCACGATGCGCTGCACGTCATACAGCATCCACGCTGCCGAAATCAGCACCACGCCGGCCGAGATCGCCAGCGACAGGCCGGGCATCTCGAGGAAGATGTTGGCGACGATGGCCAGCAGGATCACCACCATGCCGACGGTCAGGAAGGTCCCCATGTTCGAGAAATCGCGCTTGGTACTGGACGCGATCGACGACAGCACGAAGAAGGTCACGGCCGTACCGCCGGCCGCCATTGCGATGATGGAGCCACCGTTCGAGAAACCGAGCGCCACCTGAAGCACGCGGCTCAGCATCAGGCCCATGAAGAAGGTGAAGCCGAGCAGCAGGGCCACGCCCAGTCCGCTGTTCTTGTTGCGCTCGATGCCCCACATGAAGCCCCAGGCGATTCCCATGAACACCAGGAAGGAAATCAGCGGGCTGCCGGCAAACAGTGAAAAACGCATCTGGATGCCGACCAGCGCGCCGAGCAGCGTCGGCACCATGGAAACGGCCAGCATCAGGTAGGTGTTGCGCAGCACGCGGTTCTGGCCGGTGGACAGCGAACCGGCGGTCTGCATGCTCTGGAATTGCGGTTGCATCAGGGTCTCCCCAAGGTGATTCGTGCGGGTAAGACTATCCGACGGGGATACAAGTTTCAATGGCGCGCCCGCATGCTAGACTGCGCG
>DATCUL010000010.1:0-1586 GCA_036567405.1 Methyloversatilis sp.
CTTGTCGCGAACCGCGACCTCAGGCGTGCGACGCGCGAAGTCGAGCGGGCGCAGGCGGCGACCGCCACGGCGGCGGCCCGGCCGAATGCGACGCTGTCGGTGAATACCACCGACATCAGTCCCGCGCGTGGCATCGGGCCGGGATCGCTGGCCAACAAGCGCATGGATACGGTGCTTCGTCTCGAGCAGACGATAGAGCGCGGCGACAAGCGCGAACTGCGCATGGCGCAGGCCGACAGCCAGCTCGATGCCGCGCGTGCCGATGCCGACGACGTGCGGCGCCAGCAGCTGCGCGCGCTGCGCCTGGCCTACTTCGATCTCAAGCGCAGCGAAGACCGGCTGGCGCTGCTGCACCAGTCGAAGCGACTGCTCGACGACATGCTGGCGCGCGCGCAGATGCGGGTCAGCGCCGGCGATCTGGCGGCAAGCGATCTGGAGCGCATACGCGTCGATCAGCTGCGTGCCGAGGCCGACGTGCGCACGGCCGAATCCGATATGCGGCGTGCCCAGTCGGAACTGGCCCGCCTGCTGGCGATGGAAGCGCAGACCACACAGCTGCACGCCATCGATCCCTGGCCGATGCCCGAAGCACCTCTGGCGCAAGTGCTGCCGCCGGACCGGCCGGATCTGCGGGCGGCGCGACTGCGGCTGCAGGCGGCGCAGCAGGGACGCAGCCTGGCGGAAAGCCTGCGCACCCGGGATGTCACCGTCGGATTCCAGGTCGAACGCTTCCCACCGGACGCGGGCGTGATGTATGGCATCGGCGTGTCGATCCCGCTGTTCAATGGCTACGACTACAGCGGCGAGATCGGTGCCGCCTACGCCGAACTGGGCGCGGCCGAGGACGAAGGCGTGCGCATCGAGGCCGAAGCCGGTGCGGAGCTGCAGCAACGGCTGGCCGATGTCGAAGCCGCTTCGACGCAGGCCCGACGGTTCATCGACGTGGTGCTGCCGTCGGCGCGGCGTTCGGCGGACGCCGCCGAATTTGCCTTCCAGCATGGCGCTTCGGGTGTGCTGGATGTACTCGATGCCCGCCGCACGCTGCGTGCCATCGAATCCGAATCGCTGGCCGCCCAGGCCGACTACGCCCGCGCGCGCGCCGAACTGGCCGCCGCGCAGAACCGGGATTTCTGATCACATGACCAAGACCTTCATCGCGCGCTTCGGGCGCCGCCGCATCGCGCTGCTGTGCGCACTGCTCGCCGGTCTGGCCTTTGCCGGCGTGCGCAGCATGGCAAAAAGCGCACCGGCGACCGCCGGTGCAGTGACAAGCACACCGACCGATCAGGTGGCGCTGCCGGCCGGCGCCAGCCAGCTCTCCTTCATCGCCACGGCGCCGGCCGAAGAGGTCGAACTGCCGCTGACCGAGCCTCTGAACGCACGCATTGCGCTGGCCGAAGACAGTACCGCACGCCTGTTCAGCCCGCTGCAGGGGCGCGTGCTGTCGACCTCGGTGACGGTCGGCGACAAGGTCGCCGCCGGCGCCGTGCTGGCGCAGGTCGACGCGCCGGATCTCGGTCAGGCCGCGGCCGACCTGCGCCGTGCCGAAGCCGATGTCGAACTGCGGCACAAGGCGCTGGTGCGCG
>DATCUL010000011.1:0-2315 GCA_036567405.1 Methyloversatilis sp.
AGAATTCGTAGCCGATCACGCAACCCCAGTCGTGCAGCAGCAGTATCGCCTTGCCCCCCGGACAGCACTGCGCGACGACCCGTTCGAGCAAGCCGGTCAGTTCGTCGAGCGTGTGCGCCTGCCTCGCATCTCTGTCGGAGAAACCCGGCAGGGTGAAGCGGACACAGCGGTAGTGCGCCTTCAGGCACTGCACCTGGGCATCCCACAGACGAAAGGTGTCCGGCCAGCCATGCACCATGACGATGGCGTCGTCACCCGCGCCATCGATATGAACATCCACATCGCCGACCTGAACGACACGCGGGCCGGACAGCATCGCCGATGCCGCCTAGCTGCCGCGACTGCGCGTCACCGCCATTGCCGGCGGATGCGCCAGCGTCTGGTAGACGATGCAGTAGCGCTCGGTCAGGCGCAGCAGGGTATCGAGCTGTTCCTCCGTGGCATCGGTGTCGAGCGTGAACTGCAGCCGGATGTTCTGGAAGCCGACCGGCGCCTCCTTCGACACGCCCAGCGTGCCGCGGAAGTCGAGGTCGCCCTCCGCCTGCAGCGACGCGCCGCGCAGTTCGATGCCGAGCGACGTGGCCACCGCGTTCAGCGTGACACCGGCGCAGGCCACCAGCGCCTCCAGCAGCATGTTGCCCGAGCAGGCCGACTGTCCGCTGCCACCGGTCGCCGGATGCAGGCCGGCCACGACCAGCGCGCGGCCGGTGTCGACACTGCAGGTGACGCCCTCGCCGGCCCGGCCATGCGCGCGCAGGGTGACGACGGCGGATTCGGGGGATTCCCGATAGCGCTCCTTCAGCGGCGCCTGTGCGGCGCGCAGTTCATCGGCATTCATGTTCCGGGTCTCCGGTGATTGTTTGACGACGGATCGGTCATCCGGGGTGGCCCGCCGGCTCAGGGTGCGGTGCCCGCCCTGTCCGCCACTGCCCGGGTCCAGCGCAGTATCTCGTCCAGCGATGCCGAGGGCGCACCCAGGTGATTCGAATCCGGCTCGTAGAGCGCGGTCAGTGGATGCCTGGGCAGCGCATCGAACATCGACTGCCTGACCCTGGCCAGCGCCGGGTAGTCGCCTCTGGGCGCGACGTAAAGTACCGGCACCGCCGGATTCATGTTCCGCATCGCGCTGGTCTGGTTCATCGCACCGTCGGGATCGAACCAGCCGAGATAGTTGGCTGGCGTGGCAATGACCGGATACGTACCCTTGGCGCCTTCGTAGTCGAGAAAGCGCGTCCTTTCGTCGCCCTTGCCGTCGGCAACGAGCTTGCGCGCCTGGTCCACCGAGTCGCCCAGTTTCTCGCGGAAAATCGGGTTGCCGACATTGCCGCCGGGCGCCATCGCAATGACGCCGTCAACCGGGTGCCGGCCGCCGTAGTAGAGCGCGAACAGCCCGCCCTGACTGTGACCGGCCACGAACAGCGTCCGGGCACCCCGGGCACGCAGCTGATCGAGCGCGGACTCGACCTCCCGTTCCGCCGTCGCGACGCTCACGTCATAGTCGCGCCGCGCGGACCAGGGCATTTCGAGGTTGGCCACGAGGCAGCCCCTGGCCTCGAGCGCCGACGCCAGATCAGCCACGTGCTTCGCGGGCGAACCGCCCTTGCCGTGCATGATGACAACGCCGACGACCGAGGGCCCGGACTGGGCGGTCGCCGGCAGGCTGCTCGCTGCGACAGCGACGGCCAGCGCGAGAAAGGCGCGCCGGCTCAGCGTCTGGACCATGGCTTTCATTCCTGAAGGATCAATACGGGGCGAGCAGGATACCGCCCGCAGCCGGACGCGATCACTGGCACCAGACACGCTGGACCGCGATGCCGGCATTCTTCATGTACTCCGCGGTACAGGTCTTCACGTCTGGCGGAAGCTGCCGGGAAAGCATGACCGTGGTCATGCGGTAGTGGCAGGCAAACCAGATTTCACGCGCATCCTCGAACTTCCACGACGTGCTCCACTTGCCATGCCTGGCCTTCACTTCCAGATCCGGCCTGAGTACCGCGCGGTCTTCCGGCACGCCGGTCGAGAAGGTGACGAAGTCGAGAGCGTGCTCGCTGTATTCCGCATCCGCCGGAGCGCCCGCAACCAGCGGCTTCTCGGTAGACAGACGCCAGTCATCCGCCGGTCCGTACAACGCCTGCTGCGTCCGGATGCGCCGCGGACACTTCAGCTCGATCTCGGGGCCGACTGCCCAGGTACACTGCGCGGCCAGAAGGATTGCGACAACGAAGTACTGCTTCATGAACGCTCCTGATGTTGTGGATCAGCGCCCGGGCTGCGGCACGAAGGCCTCTACCCGGTCCTGCTCCGCGGGATGGTTG
>DATCUL010000012.1:0-2506 GCA_036567405.1 Methyloversatilis sp.
TGAGCCTGCCCGAGGTCGCGGCAGCCGCTACCGACAGCGAACCCGCCGCCAGGCCGGGTGAAGCCGAATCGGCGCGCCAGACCAGCGCCGCGCTGCGTGCCGACCCCGACACCACCCGCGTGATACTGCCGTCGGCACCGATCAAGCTGTCGTCCGGGCCGGCAAAGGAACGTGGCGGCGAGCGCGAGCGTTCGCGCCTGAATCCGGCCTTCACCTTCGACAATCTGGTGACCGGTCGCGCCAACGAGCTGGCACGGGCCGCCGCCATCCAGGTCGCCGAAAACCCCGGCATGTCCTACAACCCCATCTTCATCTACGGTGGTGTGGGGCTGGGCAAGACGCACCTGATCCACGCGCTGGGCAATGAAGTGATACGGCACAACCCGGACGCCGTGATCCGCTACGTCCATGCCGACGACTACTACGCCGACGTGGTGCGTGCCTACCAGCAGAAGAGCTTCGACACCTTCAAGCGCTACTACCGCTCGCTCGACGTGCTGCTGATCGACGACATCCAGTTCTTCAACAACAAGACGCGCACGCAGGAAGAATTCTTCTACGCCTTCAACGCGCTGACCGACGGCAAGAAACAGATCGTCATCACCTGCGACACCTACCCGAAGAACATCCAGGGCGTGGAAGAGCGGCTGACCACCCGATTCGGCTGGGGCCTGACGGTGCAGATCGAGCCGCCGGAACTGGAAATGCGGGTCGCCATCCTGAAGAAGAAGGCGGAGATGGAAAAGGTGAAGGTCGGCGACGACGTCGCCTTCCTGATCGCCAAGAACATCCGCAGCAATGTGCGCGAGCTCGAAGGCGCGCTGAAGAAGGTCATCGCCTTCGCCCACTTCCACACGCTGCCGATCTCGCTGGAAGTGGCGCGCGAGGCGCTGAAGGACCTGCTCGGCGCGCACAACCGGCAGATCACGCTCGAGTTCATCCAGAAGACGGTATCCGACTACTACAAGATCAAGGTGTCGGAGATGTACTCGAAGAAGCGCACGCGGGCCATCGCGCGGCCGCGCCAGGTCGCCATGTGGCTGGCCAAGGACCTGACGCCGGAGAGCTACCCGGCGATCGGCGAGGCCTTCGGCGGCCGCGACCACACGACCGTGCTGCACGCCTGCCGCACGATCGCCGACCTGAGGTTGAAGGACGAGGTGCTGAACCATGATCTGCACGTGCTGGTGCAGACCTTGCGCAAGTGATGGAAAAGCAGTGAAGACTGTACGGATAAACAGGCCTGAATCTCTGTATGTACACTGTGCATAACTGCGTACTTTTCGGCCCGGGCGACTTTTGCCCACAATTGTTCATGCGCTGACACGGTGTTTATACAGCGATTGATACATATCCGAAGATATTGAAATTGATGGAATTTTCAGGGTTTTCCACAGAAAACGGTCGACGTTAACGGTTTACAGAGGTTTATAAAATGCTCTTAATGAAAATAGAACGCGAACAGCTGCTGCGACCGTTGCAGTCCGTCAGCGGCATCGTGGAGAAGCGCCACACCCTGCCCATCCTGTCGAACGTCCTGATCGAAATCGAAGGTGACGCGCTGACCCTGCTCGCCACCGACATCGAGATCCAGATCCGCACCCGTTCCACCGGCAGCATCAGCGCCGCACAGCCGGCCGCGCTCACCGTCGCGGCCCGCAAGCTGCAGGACATCCTGCGTGCGCTGCCGGAAGGCCAGGAAGTCAGCCTCGACGCGGACGACCGCAAACTCACCGTGCGCTCCGGCAAGAGCCGCTTCACGCTGCAGACGCTGCCGTCGCAGGACTACCCGCGCATGCAGCTGGCCGACGGTGATACCGTCAAGCTCAGCCTGACGCAGCGCAAGCTCAAGCGCCTGCTGTCGCTGGTGCAGTACTCGATGGCCCAGCAGGACATCCGCTACTACCTCAACGGCCTGCTGCTGGCCGTGGGCAGCGAGGAACTGCGTCTGGTCGCGACCGACGGCCACCGCCTCGCCTACGTGTCCGAGCCGCTGCCCGGCGTGACCGACAAGGTCGACGTCATCCTGCCGCGCAAGACCGTGCTCGAGCTGTCGCGCCAGCTGGCCGACACCGACGATCCGGTCGACATCGAACTGGGTGGCAACCAGGCCCGGCTGCGCTTCGGTTCGGTCGAGCTGATCACCAAGCTGATAGACGGCAAGTTCCCCGACTACGAGCGCGTGATTCCGAAGGACCACCCGAAGGAAATCATGCTGCAGCGTTCGACCTTCCTGCCGGCACTGCAGCGTTCCGCCATCCTGACCAACGAGAAGTTCAAGGGCGTGCGCGTCGTGCTGTCGGCCGGTACGCTGAAGCTCATCTCCAGCAACGCCGAGCAGGAAGAGGCGCAGGAAGAGCTGGAGATCGACTACAACGGCGATGCGCTCGACATCGGCTTCAACGTGAGCTACCTGCTCGACGTGCTCAACAACGTCTCGGGCGACACGCTCAGCCTGCGCCTGAACGATGGCAACAGCAGCGCGCTGATCACGCTGCCGGGCACC
>DATCUL010000013.1:0-1816 GCA_036567405.1 Methyloversatilis sp.
CACGCACATCGCACCGTTCCGCCTGCAGATGCTGCAGGACGAGCTGCGCCGCCGCGTGCCGGACAGCTCGCTGCGCCTGTTCGACCGGCTGATGGCCAGCCAGGGGCGTGACGGCGAGCTGCTCTACGCCCGCGCCGAAGCACTGAAAGCCCGCGCCAGACCGGAAGACATCGAACAGGCGCTGGCCGCGCTGGCCGAAGCCGACACCCGGCCCGACCGCCCGCCGGAGGCCTTGCGCCTGCGCGGACAGATCCTGCGTGGCCGCGGCGACAGCGACGGCGCACGCGAGGCCTATCGCCAGTACCTGGAACGCCGCCCGACGGCGCCTGACGCGCCGATGATACGCAGCTACACCGAGGCCATACCCCCGTGAAAAAGACTGTCCTGATCGTCGTCACCCTTCTGCTGTCCGGATGCGCCAGCGCCGTCTTCACCCCGGTCGCAACAGACGGCGTGCGGGTACGCGAACGCATGGAGGTTCAGACCGGCGGCGACTGGAACCGCTTCACGCCGACCGGCGTCAAGCACCGCGAAATCTGGACGCAGCATGGCGTCACGCTCGACCAGCTGGTGTTCTTCGCCGGCGTGGCCGACGGCGTTCCGCTCGACGACCTGGCGCCGCGCCAACGCAAGGCGCCGGCGTTCAGGGCATCGATGTCGCCGGAGGACGTGGTCGGACTGGTCGAAACCATGCTCGCCGGCACCGGCGGCCATTTCGAACTGCGGACGCTGGCACCCGCCAGGGTGTCGGATGCGCCGGGCTTCCGTTTCGACTTCGACTACACCGGGCACGATGACGAGGTCGAACGCACCGGCACGGCGATCGGCGCCATCGTCGACGGCAGGCTCTATCTGATGATGTACGTCGCGCCACGCGGCCACTACTACGACCTCGGACAGCCCGGCGCCGCGCGCCTGATGAACAGCCTGCGCATCATCCCGGCGCAGGCGAAGTAGCACGGCCGGTCGCATCGCCCCACGGCGCGGCATCCGGATGGCGACGCGACGCATGGAACGTGGCACAGTCCGAGCACCGTCCTTCCGGGGAGCCGTCCATGCCGCGTTTTCTCAAATCCGCCCTGCTCAGCTGGATCGCAGCAGCGATGCTGGCCGCCTCGCTGCAGGTCCATGCCGACGACCTGTCGGCCGCCGACGCCAGACAGATCCGCGCAGTCATCGAAGCCCAGCTTGCCGCCTTCGCGGCCGACGACGCAGCCCGGGCGCTGTCCTACGCCGCGCCCGACATCCGGCGCCGTTACGCCGAACCCGAACGTTTCCTGAAAATGGTGCGCGAGCATTATCCAGTGGTGTACCGACATGCGTCGGTCGGCTTCCTGCCGCCCGAGATCGAGGACGACGAAGTGTTCCAGGCGGTGGAAATGTCGGACGCCGACGGCGTGCTCTGGGTCGCGATCTACCGCATGGGCCGACTCGAGGACGGCCACTGGCGGATCATGGGCTGCCGCGTCGTCTCCGGCGAAGGTCAGGCGATCTGACCAGCCGCGCACCGCGCGGCCAGCAGGCACGGTGCCGTCCGCGACGCGCGACGGCAGTCGATGCCACGGCGTCCTTCCGCCGACCCGACACGCGCGTCCTGTGCGACGATGCGGCTCCTGAACGGCGGTGCCATGCTCTACACGGCCCCCGCCTTCCAGCCACGGGAGCCCGCATGAACAGCATCTACGACCAGCATCTGGAACGCAACGCCGCCAACTTCGTGGCGCTGTCGCCGGTCAGTTTCGTCGAACGCAGCGCCGAGGTCTTCGGCGACCTGCCGTCGGTGGTGCACGGCCAGCGCCGTTACACCTGGGCGCAG
>DATCUL010000014.1:0-4843 GCA_036567405.1 Methyloversatilis sp.
CGGCGACGCAGCACGCCGGCGCCGAGCGCGCCGACGATGATCGCGGCGGCGGCCATCGCCAGATGGTCGGGTTCGGTCAGCAGGTGGACCAGCGTGGCGAACAGGCTGTCGTGGTGTTCGCCCGGGTGCGCCCAGGCGTAGCCGCTGCAGGCCAGTACGAAGGCCATCAGTATCTTGATCATCTTGCATCTCCGTTTTTGTCGAGCGGGCCCTGCACACGGCCCTGGAATCCGTACACCTTGCGTTCGCCGGCCAGCGCGACCAGCGTGACCGTGCGCATCTGGCCCGGTTCGAAACGCACCGCGGTGCCGGCCGCGATGTCCAGCCGGTGGCCGCGCGCTGCCGCGCGGTCGAAGGCGAGCGCGTCGTTGGTTTCGGCGAAGTGGTAGTGCGAGCCGACCTGCACCGGCCGGTCGCCGGTATTGCGCACGTCGAGCGTGATCGTGGCGCGCCCGGCGTTCAGTTCGATGTCGCCGTCGGCGACCTGCATCTGGCCTGGAATCATGTGCTGCTCCTGCAGTGGCATCCGCCGGCCGGCGGATGCATGGAAATCGTCGTTGCGGCAAGCCGTGGAACCCGTCGCGCGATGGTGTCGCTCCGGTTCATCTGCCGGAGCGCGCACCAAAACGGTAATCGCGCCCGGGCTTGGTGCCTGCATTGTCGGTCGTATCGGCCGGCCGGCGGGACAGCATGTCGCGGATCACCAGCAGGCTGACCAGCAGTTCCTCGTCGTCGGTCAGCTCCTCGATTTCGGCCAGCGTGCGCGTACGGTAGTCGGCATCCGCCTGCAGTGCGTCAAGATTGACCGACACGTCCAGTGTGCGCCGCACGCCAAGCTTGAAGCGCGCCAGGCGTCGGGCCAGTTCCACCTGCTCATCGCTCACGCGGCTGCCTCACGGAATCGGGTGATGGACGGTGACCAGCTTGGTGCCGTCCGGGAAAGTCGCTTCCACCTGTATGTCCGGAATCATCTCCGGCACGCCTTCCATGACGTCGTCACGGCCGAGCAGCGTCGTGCCGTAGCTCATCAGTTCGGCCACGCTGCGCCCGTCGCGTGCGCCTTCCATGATGGCGGCGGTGATGAAGGCGACCGCCTCCGGGTAGTTCAGCTTCAGGCCGCGGGCGCGCCGGCGTTCCGCCAGCAGCGCGGCGGTGAAGACGAGCAGCTTGTCCTTCTCGCGAGGTGTCAGTTCCATCGTTGTTCTTTTCGTTCGCCGTCAGGTGTTCCAGATACGGGGTGGCTGCGCGACCCGCCCGAGCATTGCCGGGCGGACCAGCGACCACAGATGCACGAACCATGCCCGTGCCGACTGCGTGCAGTCGCCGCGGTAGCGCGCCAGCAGCAGGCCGGGCAGGCGGGTGATGCCGGTGTCGCCCGACGCGCAGGGCAGCGCGCGGCAGGTCTTGAGCAGTGCGTCGTCGGCATCGAAGCCGGCGCAGGCCAGGGTACCGAACACCGGCGCGCCGGCCAGCCCCGCTGCCGACTGCAGCAGCGCCGAGTCGCCGTCGAGTCGCGCCTGTTCCAGCCACAGCGTGCGCCCGTCCAGCGTGATGCGCGTGTCCAGCTGCAGTTCGCCGTGCGTGAAGCGTTCGCCGCTGGCGGTGCGGCCCAGGCAGTACAGGTCCATGCCGATGTAGCGTGCGCCGGCCTGCAGTTCGACGTGGCTGGCGACATGCGCACGTGCACCGTCGAACACGATGCTTTCCTGAGGCAGCCACTCGACCGTGGCGCCGCCAGCGATGCGCAGCGCGAGTCCGGACCGGGCGGGCAGGCCGGCGCTGCGGTACCACTTGGTCGCGCCCGGCGTGGTGATCAGCGCGTGCGCGCCTTCATCGGCGGCGATGTCCGCCTGCAGCGCGTCGCCGCCGGCGATGCCGCCGGGCGGATGCAGCAGCAGCGTGTGGCAGACGGCGTCGCCTTCCGGATAGAGCGCCTTCTGCACGCGCAGCGGTCCGCTGTGTTCGCGCCGCGCCAGTACCGTGCGGCCGGCCGCCACGCCGTAGCCCAGCGCGATCCGCGCCTGCCAGACATGCGGGTCGGGAAGGTGTTCGTTCATGTTCATGCGCCGATGGTAAACCGGCGCGGCGGCGGCGCGATGAAGGTTGTCGTTCCGGAACCGGCGCCGGACTCAGGCGGACAGCCCGAATCGCTGCTGGATCGCCCGCACCTCGTCGCCGGCGTCGCGCAGCGCGGCGACGCACAGCGGGTCGAGCTTGCCGGCGTCGGCCATCTGCTGCAGCTCGGCCAGCGCTTCGTCGTTGCTGCAGACAGGCCTGTACGGGCGCTCGGACGTGAGTGCGTCGAAAATGTCGGCGATGGTGACGATGCGCGCTTCCAGCGGTATCGCATCGCCGCTCAGGCCCCGCGGGTAGCCGCTTCCGTCGAGGAATTCGTGATGGCACAGCACCAGGTTGTGCAGTACCTGCAGGCCGGGCTTGCCGGCCTGGCTGGATGAACGCATCACGTCCTCGACCAGCTGCGCACCGAGCTCGACATGGCGCTGCATGGTCTGCCGCTCCTCGTCGGTCAGGCGCTCAGGCTTGAGCAGGATGGTGTCGGCGACGCCGATCTCGCCGATGTCGTGCAGCGGTGCGAACAGATAAACATGCTCGACGAATTCGTCGCTGCGCCCCGACTGTCGGGCAACGCTCTTGGCGATGACACGGCTGTAACTCGACAGACGGTCGAGGTGACGCACGGTTTCGGTGTGGCGCCGGCGGGCCGTTCCGCGCGCCGTCCTGGCCCTGTCGCCGACCGCCTGCGACAGATCGACCACATCGAGCACGGCCTGACGGCACAGCTGCACGTGGATGGGCAGATCCTGCAGCAGCCGGCCATGGAACTGTCCCGGTTCGCGCGAATTGAAGAACAGGAAGCCGAGCAGGCCGCCCGGCCGGTAGAGCGGCACCGTGTAGCTGCTGCGGTAACCGTGGGAAATCAGCCAGTGCGTGTGTTCGCCGTGCGGCGCCGGCAACCCGGCCAGTTCGTCGATGATGCGGAAGGCATGGTTGTGCGCCAGTTCGAGCAGCGACGGGACGCGGGCCAGCGTGCATTCGTAGAAAGCCAGCGGCTGCTCGACGTCGCTGCTGTCGACATAGGTTCTCAGCGTGTCGCTGCGGCCGTCGTACAGCGCGATCGCGATCCGGTGCACCTGTGGATGCTGGTGCCGCACCCGTGCATGCACCCAGCAGATCCGGTCCGTTAGCGACGTGACTGCATCGTGATCCGCTGCGGGGTCAGGCAGCGGTGATGAAACGGCTTCCGTCATGGCGGGTGCTCGGCGTGGACGACATCGGAAACTATGCACGCATCACGTGTTCCGTTGCGTGATCCCGTGCCGGCGTATCGAATGCGCCCGCCGGCACGGGCTTCAGCATACGCGCCGGGGTGGTCGGCAGGGAAGGCGGGTGGTGCGCATCGGCGGTCACGCAGCCAGGCCGAACCGTCCCTGGATGGCCCGCACCTCGTCGTCCGCGGCGGCGAGCGCTTCGACGCAGCGCCGGTCCAGCTTGCCGGCGTCGGCCATGCGCCGGAGCTCGGTCAGTGCGTCCTGGTTGCTCCACGGCTTCTTGTACGGGCGCTCGGACGTGAGCGCGTCGAAAATGTCGGCGATGGTGACGATGCGTGCTTCCAGCGGCACCGCGTCGCCGATCAGGCCCCGCGGGTAGCCGCTGCCGTCGAGGAATTCGTGGTGGCACAGCACGAGGTTGTGCAGCACCGACAGATAGGGGCTGCTGACCAGGCCGGATTCTTCCATCACCTCGTCGATCAGGCGGCCGCCGAGTTCGACATGGCTCTGCATGGTCAGCCGCTCGTCGTCGCTGAGGCGGCCGGGCTTGAGCAGGATGCTGTCGGCGATGCCGATCTTGCCGATGTCGTGCAGCGGCGAGAACAGATAGACGTGCTCGATGAATTCGTCGCTGCAGCCGAACTGCCGTGCGACGCCCTTGGCGACGACCCGGCTGTAGCTCGACATGCGGTCCAGGTGATGTCCGGTCTCGATGTCGCGCAGGTGGGCCAGCCCGCGGGCGACCTTGACCATGCCTTCGACCGCGTGCGACAGGTTGACCACATTGAGCACCGACAGCCGGCACAGCTGCACGTAGATCTGCAGTTCGTCCGGCACCTGGCCGTCGAAGGCGCCCGGCTGGCGGGAATCGAAGAACAGGAAGCCGAGCAGCGTGCCCGACTGGAACAGCGGCACCGTGTAGCTGCTGCGATAGCCGTGCGACAGCAGCCATTGCGTGTGCTCGGCATGTGGCAGCGGCAGCAGCGCCATGTCGTTGATCACCCGCGCGGCGCGATCACGAGCCAGCTCCTCGAGCGACGGCACGCTGGACAGCGGGCGTTCATACAGCGACAGCGGATCGGTCACGTCACTGCTGTTCACATAGGTCTTCAGCATTTCCTGCCGGCTGTCGTACAGCGCGATGGCAACGCGATTGACCTGCGGGTAGTGCTGGCGCACCTGATCGTGCAGCCAGCGCATCTGGTCGGTCAGCGATGTGCCGGCTTCGGGGTCGAGCATTTCGAATGAAACGGGTTTCGTCATGGCGGGGTCGGGGCGAGGACGAGGATGGACGGCGTGCACGCATTAACGTGCATCGGGCCGCAAGCTTGAGCCGGTGTGCCGGCGGTGCGTACCGGCAGGGGCGTCAGGATACCCGCGTCGGCAGGTCGTCCGGAAGGTCGACGTCGCGCAGCACGTCCGGGGTGCCGGCATCGATCAGCCGTACATCGGCGAGGCGCAGCAGGTCGCGGGCGCCGGTGTCGCCACGCAGGGTCGACAGTTGCGTCGCCCAGTGCGCGCCGAAGCCGACCGGGTGGCCACGCTGCCCGGCG
>DATCUL010000015.1:0-14223 GCA_036567405.1 Methyloversatilis sp.
TCGCCAGTTCGAACACGGCGAAGGTGTCACCCGGGATCCGGCGCGGGCGGCTGCGCTGTACTGTCAGGCGTCGAAGATGGGCAATGCCGAGGCGCAGTTCAATCTGGCCTGGATGTATGCGAACGGACGCGGTGTCGAGCGGGATGATGCGCTGGCCGCGACCTTCTTCGATCTGGCGGCCCGCCAGGGTCACACGCACGCGCAACGCATGCTGCGTTTTACCGGTGATCCGACGCGTGACCTGCCCGACTGCATGCGTGATCCGCCCGAACCGGATCCGGTGATGGCCTCCGGCATCGATCCGGACCTCGAAGCCGCGTTCGGCACGACACCCGACCGACGCAGGGTGATAGAGATCGTGCGCGAAATGGCGCCGCGCTTCGAGATCGATCCGCAGCTCGTGCTTGCGGTGATCGGCACCGAATCGAATTTCAACCCGAAGGCCAAGTCGCCGAAGAACGCGCAGGGATTGATGCAGCTGATTCCGGAAACGGCCGAGCGCTTCAACGTGCGCGACACCTATGATCCGGTGCAGAACATCCGTGGCGGTCTGGCCTACCTGCGCTGGCTGCTGGCCTATTTCCAGGGCAGCGTCGAACTGGCGGCCGCCGGCTACAACGCGGGCGAAGGTGCAGTGGATCGCTACAAGGGCGTGCCGCCGTACCGGGAAACGCGCGAGTACGTGAAGCGCATCCTGAATCTGTTCCGCAAGTCCGATCATCCATTCGACACCAGCGTCACCACGCCGTCGCCGGCGATGCGTCTGATCGCGCAGCGTCGTGGCTGACCTGTCTCGCCGCTTTGCCTGTGCTGCGCTGCTGTTTTCGCCACTGATCGCACAGGCTGCACTGACCGACACCATCGTTCGCGTCAAGCCGTCCATCGTCGTGGTCGGCACCTACATGCGCTCGCGGGCGCCGGCCTTCATGCTCCGGGGCACCGGCTTCATCGTCGGCAACGGCACCCTGGTCGCCACCAACACCCATGTCGCCGATACCGCGCTCGACAGCCAGAAACTGGAAACGCTGGCGGTGCTGACCACCGTCGACGGACAGCGCCAGATGCGCGAAGCACGCATCGTCGCGTCGAGCCCGGAGCATGACCTCACGTTGCTGCAGATCGAGGGGCCGGCGCTGCCGGCGCTGCCGCTGGGAGACTCGTCGAAGGTCCGGGAGGGCCAGTCGATCGCGTTCATCGGCTTTCCGATCGGCAGCGTACTCGGCTTCACTCCGGTCACCCATCGCGGCATCGTTTCCGCCATCACGCCGATCGCGATTCCGGTCGACAACATGAACCGGCTCAACGCGACGAATCGCGGCTTCCTGTCGCGTGGCAGTTTCCCGGTATTCCAGCTCGATGCGACCGCGTACCCCGGCAACAGCGGCAGTCCGGTGTTCGATCAGGACACCGGAGAGGTGGTCGGCATCATCAATATGGTCCTGGTCAAGGCGGGCAAGGAAAGCGGGCTGTCGCAGCCGAGCGGCATCACCTATGCGATTCCGGTCAGTCACCTTGCCGCACTGATGGCTGCGCCGCGCTGATTGGCGGTTTTCTGACCGAGCGGATGCGACTGCTATAATCCGCAGCGAAAGATGCCGGGGAGACCCGGTCGTCTGCCTTTCACGCTGGCGGTGCCCATCCCCCATGTCTTTGTTTGCGCTCGGACTCAACCATCACACGGCCCCGCTGGCCGTGCGCGAGCGCATGACCTTCCTGCCCGAAACCCTGCCGGATGCGCTGGGAGAACTGACCCGGGTGCGTCCGGTGCAGGAAGCCGCGATCCTGTCGACCTGCAACCGTACCGAGCTGTACTGCGCGACCAACGATCCGGACAGTGCGCTGGACTGGATGGCTGAATATCACCGCATCGCGCCAGCCGACATCGCGCCTTATGTTTACCGGCTTGAGCAGCCACAGGCGGTGCGCCACGCATTCCGCGTGGCCAGCGGGCTCGACTCGATGGTGCTCGGTGAGCCGCAGATACTCGGGCAGATGAAGCAGGCCGCCCGGTTCGCGGAGGACGCCGGCACGCTGGGTGCGCTGCTGCACAAGCTGTTTCAGCGCAGTTTCGCGGTTGCCAAGGAAGTCCGTTCGACCACCGCGATCGGCGCCAACATCGTGTCGATGGCGGCGGCGGCGGTGCATTTGTCGGAGCGGATCTTCGGCAGCATTTCGTCGCAGCGGGTGCTGTGCATCGGTGCTGGCGAAATGATGGAACTGTGTGCGGCCCATTTTGCCGGCTGCGCACCGCGCGACATGGTGATCGCCAACCGCACGCTGGAGCGGGCACAGACACTGGCGGCCCGCTTCACCGGGCCGTCGCTGAAGGTCGGTGCGATCAAGCTCGACGAACTGGGTGACCGGCTGGCCGATTTCGACATCGTGCTGTCCTGTACCGCCAGTCCGCTGCCCATCATCGGCCTCGGTCTGGTCGAGCGCGCGCTGCGTGCCCGGCGCCACCGGCCGATGGTGATGGTCGATCTGGCGGTGCCGCGCGACATCGAGAACGAAGTGGCGCAGCTCGGCGACGTGTTCCTGTACACCGTCGACGATCTGGCGCAGATCGTCGATTCCGGACTCGAATCCCGGCAGGCTGCCGTGGTCGAGGCGCAGGCCATCATCGATGCGCGGGTCGCCAACTTTCTCCAGTGGGTGCAGGCGCGCGAGGCGGTACCGGCCATCCGGGCGCTGCGCGGCCATGCCGAGGAAATGCGTGCCGCGGAGCTCGAGCGGGCGCTGCGTGCGCTCGCCCGCGGCGAGGCGCCGAACCAGGTGCTCGACACGCTGTCGCGCAATCTGACCAACAAGCTGATGCATGGCCCGACCCGTCTGCTCAACGATGCGCCTTCGGAAGCGCGCGGCCAGATAGAAGAGCTGGTGCAGCGCCTGTTTCCGCTGCACGATCACGACGCCTAGCGTCGCCCGCCGCCGTTCCGCCGCCGGCCAGACCGGCGTTTTCCCCTTTCCGAACGTCTCCGCATGAAACCGCGCATTGCCGACAAGCTCGAACACCTTTCGCAACGACTGGCCGATCTGGACGCTGCGCTGTCCGATCCGGGCGTCACCGCGGACATCGAGCAGTACCGCCGATTCACGCGCGAGCACGCCGAACTCACGCCGGTGATCGCGCTGTACCAGGCGTGGTGCCGGGCGCGCGACGACGGCGAAGCGGCGCGCGGCATGCTGGCCGATGCCGACATGAAGGAACTGGCCCAACAGGAAATCGAGCAGTCGGCGGCCGATATGGAAAGGCTGGAGGGCGAACTGCAGCGCGCGCTGCTGCCGCGCGATCCGGATGACGGGCGCAACGTGTTCCTGGAAATCCGTGCCGGTACGGGCGGTGACGAATCGGCGCTGTTCGCGGCAGACCTGTTCCGCATGTATTCCCGTCATGCCGAGCGTTGCCGCTGGAAGGTCGAGGTCGTTTCGGCGAGCGAATCCGATCTTGGCGGCTACCGGGAGATCATCGCCCGTATCAGCGGCGACGGTGTGTATTCGAGGCTCAAGTTCGAATCGGGTGGCCACCGCGTGCAGCGCGTGCCAGTGACCGAAACCCAGGGCCGCATCCACACCTCCGCGTGTACCGTTGCGGTGATGCCGGAAGTCGATGAGGTCGGCGAGATCGACATCAATCCGGCGGATCTGCGCATCGACACCTTCCGCGCATCGGGTGCCGGCGGCCAGCACATCAACAAGACCGATTCGGCGGTGCGCATCACGCACATCCCGACAGGCATAGTGGTCGAATGCCAGGACGACCGCAGCCAGCACCGCAACAAGGCACAGGCGATGGCGGTGCTGGCGGCGCGCATCCGCGACGCCCAGATCCGGGCGCGTGACAGCCAGATCGCATCGACGCGCAAAAGCCTGGTTGGCAGCGGCGACCGCTCGGAACGCATCCGCACCTACAACTTCCCGCAGGGCCGGATCACCGACCACCGCATCAACCTGACGCTGTACAAGATAGACAGCATCATGGACGGTGACCTGACCGAACTGCTCGATGCGCTGGCGCACGAACATCAGGCGGAGCAACTGTCACAGCTGGCCGAGGAAGGCGCGTGACGCCGTGCCTCAGGTGACCCAGGCGGCTCCGGCCGATGAATCCGCGAGGTCCGTCGCGTGACGACCCGTCTCGATGACTGGCTGCGCGCGGCGCGTGCGTGCGTCGAGCTGCGCGACGCCCAGGTACTGGCGGCGCATGCGCTCGGTTGCGACCGGGCCGGGCTGATCGCGCGTGGTCGCGACGTGCTCGATCCCGGACGTCTGGCGCAGATGGACTGCCTGCTGGCGCGTCGCGCCGCCGGCGAACCGGTGGCCTATCTGGTCGGCCGGCGCGAGTTCTACGGCCTCGATCTCGCGGTGGCGCCCGGCGTGCTGATTCCGCGACCCGAAACCGAACTGCTGGTCGATCTGGCGCTCGAGCGTATCCGTCATCTGCCGGCACCGCGCGTGCTCGACGCAGGCACAGGCTCCGGCGCGATTGCACTGGCGATCAAGGCACAGTGCCCGCAAGCGCGGGTGATGGCACTCGACCGGTCGGAACCTGCGCTGGCCATCGCGCACGACAATGCCCGGCGTCTGGGTCTTGAAGTGGCGTTCATTGTCTCCAACTGGCTGGATGCAGTCTGTGCGCACGAATTCGATTGCATCGTGTCCAATCCGCCGTACATTCGTGCTGCCGACCCGCATCTCGGCCAGGGCGACCTGCGTTTCGAGCCGGAGTCCGCGCTGGCCAGCGGGGCGGACGGCCAGGATGCACTGCGCGCGCTGTGCGCTTCGGCGCCGATGCGTCTCGCTGCGGGCGGCTGGATGCTGTGCGAACACGGTTACGACCAGGCGCCCGCCGTGCGCGTGCTGATGTCGGGCGCCGGGCTTGCGGATGTCGCGTCATGGCGCGATATTGCCGGCATCGAACGCGTGAGCGGCGGCATGCGCCGGGATGTTCCGGCCGATGGTCGCGAACGGATCTGATGTGAGCGGGTCAGGCAGGGGGTGCGTTTCGCGCAAGGCCTGATCCGTCGTTATCCGCCTCGTCCGCATTGTCGGCGGCAAGGTTCAGTCTTTCAATCTGCAGAGGAAACACAAAATGAGCGTCCAGGACCGAATCAGGGAAACCGTCACCAGTCATCCCGTCGTGCTGTTCATGAAAGGCACGCCCCAGTTCCCGCAGTGCGGCTTCTCGGCCACGGCGATACAGATACTGAAACATCTCGGTGTCCAGAACCTGTACACGATCAACGTGCTCGAAGACGCCGAAATCCGTCAGGGCATCAAGGAATACGCCAACTGGCCGACTATTCCGCAGCTCTATATCAAGGGCGAGTTCGTCGGCGGCTGCGACATCATGAAGGAGATGTACCAGTCGGGCGAACTGCAGAAGGAACTCGCGGGCTGATGCCGGCCAGGGGTGTGCCTGCCTGAACCGGCTGTCAGTCGGTTGCGGGAAAGGTCTGGTTGTTGCCGGCCCACACCCACTCCAGCAGTGACTCCAGCACCGGCTGCGCGCGCTTCGCGTTGGCGTGGTTGAGCCAGGCGACCAGCAGCACGCGCTGGCCGTTGCGGTCCAGCACATAACCGGCGATCGAGCGGGTGTCCGCGAGAGAGCCGGTCTTCAGGTGAGCCTGACCGCTGGCCGGCGAATTGCGCAGGCGCCGGCGCAACGTGCCGTCGACCGCCAGCACCGGCATCGACGACATGAATTCCGGCATCACGCTGCTCGCCCAGGCGTGGCGCAGCAGCGTCGCCATGTCCGCGGCGGAGATGCGTTCGCTGCGTGACAGCCCCGAACCGTTTTCCAGCACCAGACTGGGCAGGGCGAGCCCGCGTCGGGTCGCCCAGGCGCGGACCGCCGCTGCCGCGCCTGTGGTATCGGCCGGCGTGCCGTTGCCGCTGGCCAGCGTCAGGAAGAGCTGGCGGGCCATCACGTTGTTGCTGTACTTGTTGATGTCGCGGATCACCTGCGCCAGCGGTGGCGATTCCATCGCCGCCAGCGGCACCGCATCTGCCGGAACGGTGCCGTCGCGCACGCGGCCGGCGATGCGTCCGCCCAGTTCGGCCCACATCGCGCGCAGCGCCCGGGCGAAGAACTCGCGGTGCGGCAGCGGTGCGACGTTCCAGATGCGTTCACCGCAGTCGCGTGCAAAACGTCCGCCTATCTGCAGAGTGAGTGCCGCGCCGTCGCCCTCGGTCGCGACCATCTTCGCGTCCAGCGTGTCCTTCCAGTCGCCGCATTCGCCGTCGACCAGCTGTACGCGGTTGTCGATGCGCACGCCGGCCAGCGGCGGTTCTGCCCACAGCGCAGGCGTACCGCCGGTCTGCGGCAGCAGCCGGATGCGCAGCGCGTTGAGCGCCAGCATCAGGGCGTCGGGGCCCACGTTGTAGGCAGCCAGCGGTTCGTTGTCGAAGGCGCCCGGATCGTGATTGATGGGTGCGAACAGGCTGCGGTCGGTGATCACGTCGCCGCGGATGTCGCGCACGCCGCGCGCGCGCAGGTCGCGCAGCAGCAGCCAGAACTGTTCGAGCGTCAGCGAAGGATCGCCGCCGCCTCGCAGGACCAGGTTTCCGTCGAGCACGCCGTCGGCCAGACGGCCGGTCGTCAGCACTTCAGTGCGCCAGGTCCAGGCCGGCCCGAGACTGTCGAGTGCCGCGTAGGTGGTGACCAGCTTCATCACCGACGCCGGATTCATCGGTTCTTTCGCGCGGTGGCTGATGCGCGCGGGGCCGCCGCCGACCGGCTGCACCACGACCGAAATCGCCGATGCCGGTATGTCGGCGGCACGCAGTGCCTGCAGCACCGGCGCCGGCAGCACGGCGCCGGCACGACAGGAAATCAGGACGAGCAGTGCTGCGAGGACGAGGCGCATCGCCCGCGCGCTCAGGCGATGCGCGACAGGTGGCGACGGACCGACGCGCTGGCGCCGAGCCAGCCGAGCAGCGCACACAGCGCGAGCAGCACCAGCCAGTCTATGGCGGTCAGAGGACGCAGCACGAATTCCAGGCTGTACAGTCCGGCCAGTTCGGCCACCGGTGTCGCCAGTGCGCGCGTTGCCAGCAGTGCGAGCAGACCGGCCAGTGCGCCGCCGAGCAGGCCCTGCAGTGCGCCGAACCAGTGGAAGGGTCGGCGTATCCAGGCGTCGGTGGCGCCGAGCAGGCGGCTCACCTCGATTTCGTCGCGCTGGGTCAGCAACTGCAGGCGGATGGTGTTGAAGGTGACTGCAACCAGACCGAGGCCGAGTGCGCCGGCAAGCATGGTCAGCGCCTGCTGGCCGAGCGCGATCAGCACGTCGAGCCGCTTGGCCCAGGCCGAATCGAGCTGCACGTGCTCGACATCCGGCAGTTTTGCTACCTCGGCGCGCAGAGATTCCAGACGCGCGGCGTCTGCGTTGTCCAGATGCACGACGAAGGCGTCGGCAAACGGGTTGTCCGGCAGTGCATCGAGAATCTCGGCCAGTCCGTCGTTGTCGCGGAAGCGCTTCAGCGTGGCCTCGCGCGTGATGCGTTCGATGCGCGCGCCGCCGGCCAGCGCACGGATGCGCTTGTCGGTGTCCCGGACCGTATCCGCGCTGGCCTGCGGCTGCATGAAGACCGAAATTTCCGGCGCAGCGCTGACGTTGCCGGCCAGGCGCTGCAGGTTGCCGAGCAGCATGTAGCCGGTGGCCGGCAGTGCGGCGGCGATGCCGACCACGAGTGCGGCGAGCAGTGTGTTGAAGGGCTGGCGGGCCATCTGTCGTGCGGCACGCAGGCCGGCGCGCATCTGCAGGCGCAGCCACCTCATTGCAGTTTCCCCTGCGACAGCACGAGGCGGCGCGGCGCGTAGCGCGAGAACAGCGCGTCGTCGTGGGTGGTCACCAGTACGGTCACCCCGGCTTCGTTGAACGAGCGGAACAGGTCGGCGATGTCGCGCGCGTAGGCGTCGTCGAGATGGGCAGTCGGTTCGTCCGCCAGCAGGATCTGCGGGCGGTTGACGATGGCCCGGGCGATGGTCAGCCGCTGTTGTTCGCCGCCCGACAGCTCGATCGGCATCGATTTCTCGCGTCCGGACAGACCGACGCGTTCCAGCGCCGCACGCACGCGGGTGGCCGCCTCGCGCGGCGGATGGCCGCTGATGGCCAGCGGCAGCATCACATTGTCGAAGGCGCTGCGGTCGAACAGCAATCGCTGGTCCTGCATCACCAGGCCGATCGAACGGCGCCAGTAGGGAAGGGCTGCCCGCTTGAGCGCCGACACGTTCTCGCCGCCGACCAGCACGCGACCTTCGGTCGGGCGCTCCAGTACGGCCAGCAGGCGCAGCAGCGTGCTCTTGCCGGCGCCGGAGTGGCCGCTGACGGCGACCATTTCACCGCGCCCGATGTCGCAGTCGAAGGCGTCCAGCGCGGTATGCCCGCCGGGGTAGCGTTTGGTGACGTGCTCGAAACGGATCATGCGGCTTGAGGCGGCTCGAACAGCGCGTCGACGAATTCGGCGGCGTGGAAGGGCTGCAGGTCGTCCAGTCCCTCGCCGACGCCGATGTAGCGCAGCGCGATCGGGCGGGATGGCGCGTGCTGCTTGGCGATGGCGGCGATCACGCCACCGCGCGCGGTGCCGTCGAGCTTGGTCATCACCAGTCCGGTGACGCCGAGGGCAGCGTCGAACGCCTTCACCTGCGCCAGCGCGTTCTGCCCGATGTTGCCGTCGAGTACCAGCAGTACCTCATGCGGCCCGGTCGGATCGGCTTTCGTGATCACCCGCTTCACCTTGGCGATTTCTTCCATCAGGTGCAGCTGGGTCGGCAGGCGGCCGGCGGTATCGGCCAGCACGATGTCGATATTGCGTGCTCGCGCGGCGTTGATGGCGTCGAACACGACCGCCGCCGGATCGCCCGATTCCTGTGCGATCACCGCGACGTTGTTGCGCGCACCCCAGGTTTCGAGCTGTTCGCGCGCGGCCGCGCGGAAGGTGTCGCCGGCGGCCAGCAGCACGCTCTTGCCATGCGACTGGAAATGCTTGGCCAGCTTGCCGATCGACGTCGTCTTGCCGGCGCCATTGACGCCCGCGATCATGATGATGAAGGGTTTGTGCGCGTCCAGATCGAGCGGCTTTTCCAGCGGCGAGATCAGCGCCGTCATCTCTTCGCGCAATACCTCGCGCAGGCGCGCCGGGTCCTCGATGCGTTCCAGCCGGACGCGCTCGCGCAGCCGGCCGAGCAGGTGGGTGGTGGCATCCATGCCGACGTCGGCCATGATGAGCAGGGTTTCAAGCTCTTCCAGCAGTTCGTCGTCGACCTTGGTGCGCGAAAACAGCGCGGTGAGCTGGCCGCCGATCTGTGCGCGCGTCTTCGAAAGACCGGCGCGCAGGCGCTGCGTCCACGACAGCTTCTGCGCAACCGGCGCGGGCGCGCTATCCTGCGGCGCGGCCTGGGTCAGCGCCGATTCGGGCGGCTCGCTGGTCGCCGGGGAGGCGGGTTTGTCTTTCCTGAAGAAACCAAACATGTGGGAGACGGTCACTGGAACACCGCGCGGGGTCTCCGCGCGGTCTTGAAACACAGGCGTGAACACGAATTGCGCCGTGCTCACCTTCACTGCCGGAGAGTGTAACAGATGGATTTGCGCCGTTTTTCCAATGGCATCGCGCGATGTGGTGCGCTGTGTGGCGTACTGGCCGCGACCTTGCTGGTTGCGTGCCCCGCACGGGCCAATCCCTACGAAATGAAGCTCGACAACGGGCTGCGCGTGATCGTGAAGGAAGATCACCGCGCACCGGTGGCGATGCACATGGTGTGGTACCGGGTCGGGGCGATGGACGAGACCGATGGCACGACCGGCGTGGCCCATCTGCTCGAACATCTGATGTTCAAGGGCACGAAGACGCTGAAGGCCGGCGAGTTCAACAAGATCGTCGCCGGCGTCGGTGGCAGCGACAACGCCTTCACCAGCCACGACTACACCGCCTATTTCCAGCGTGTGCCGGCCGTCGCGCTGCCGCGCATGATCAGGCTTGAAGCCGATCGCATGCGCAACCTGCTGATCGACAAGGATGAATTCGAACGCGAGCTGAAGGTGGTGATGGAAGAGCGCCGGCTGCGTACGGACGACCAGCCGCAGGCGCAGGTGTACGAGCAGCTGATGGCCACGACCTTCAACGCCCATCCCTACCGCCGTCCGGTGATCGGCTGGATGAATGACCTGGAAAACCTGCGCCCGGCAGATGCGCGCGCCTGGTATCACCGCTGGTACGCGCCGAACAACGCCTATGTCGTGGTGGTCGGTGACGTCGACCACAGGCAGGTGTTCGAACTGGTGAAGAAGGCATACGGCGGCATGAAGGCCGAGCCGCTGCCGGTGCGCAAGATCACGGCCGAGCCGCCGCAGACCGGCGTACGTCGCGTCGTCGTCAAGGCGCCGGCCGAGTTGCCGCAGCTGCTGATGGCGTGGAAGGTGCCGCACCTGAAGGACGTCGAGCACGACCGCGAGCCGTACGCACTCGAGGTGCTGGCCGGCATCCTCGATGGTCATGCCGCTTCGCGTCTGCCGCGCAATGTCGTGCGCGGCAGCCAGATCGCGACCGAGGTCGGTGCCAACTACGATTCGACCTCGCGTGGCGAGGCGACCTTCATGCTCGGCGGCACGCCAGCGAAGGGCAAGTCGGTTGCCGAACTGGAAACGGCGCTGCGTGCCGAAGTCCGGCGCATCGCCGATGAAGGCGTATCGGCCGAGGAACTGGAGCGCATCAAGACACTGACCGTCGCCTCGCAGATATACAAGCGCGATTCGACCTATGTGCAGGCGATGGAGATCGGCCGCCTCGAAGCGGCCGGCTATCGCTGGCAGGACGAGGACCTGATGCTCGACAAGGTGCGCTCGGTGACCGCCGAGGAAGTGCAGTCGGTGGCACGCAAGTACTTCGGCGACGACACCCTGAACGTTGCCGTACTCGATCCGCAGCCGGTCGACCCGAATGCCAAGCCGCGCCCCAGGCCCGCCGGCCTGCGCCATTGAACCGCCGCCCACAGACATCCATCAGGGGACAGGAATGAACACGCTTTTCCGCCGCGCGCTGTCACGCGCAGTCTTTTCTTTCGCCGCAGCGATGGCCGCCGTGCCGGCCATCGCTGCGGTCGATATCCAGCACTGGGTGACGCCGAACGGCGCCCGCGTCTACTTCGTCGAAAGTCATGTGCTGCCGATACTCGACACCCAGGTCGATTTCGATGCCGGTGCCGCGCGTGATCCGGTTGGCCGCAACGGTGTAGCAGCCCTGACTCAGGGACTGCTCGATGCCGGCGCCGGCGGACTGGACGAAGATGCCCTGGCCGAAAAGCTGTCCGACCTCGGCGCGCAGCTGGCCGGCGTGGTCGACAACGACCGGGCTGGTCTGTCGCTGCGCACGCTGTCGAGCGCGCGCGAACGTGAAGGCGCGCTGGCGCTGCTGCACACGCTGCTGACCAGGCCGGAATTCCCGGCGGCCGTGCTCGAGCGCGAGAAGGCCCGGATGATCGCGGGGCTGAAGGAGGCGGATACCAAGCCCGACGCGATCGGTGCCAAGCGGTTCGCGCGGGCGCTGTACGGCGATCATCCGTATGGCCGTACAGCCACGGTCGAGTCGGTGTCGGCCATCGGTCGCGACGACCTGCTGAACCACTATCGCATCCACTATGTGGCGCCGCGTGCGGTGGTGTCCATCGTCGGCGACGTGTCGCGCGCCCAGGCCGAAGCGATTGCGCTGCAGCTGACCGGCGACCTGCCGGCCGGCGAAGCGCTGGCGCCGCTTCCGGCGGTGACGATGCCGCAGGCCACGACCGAACGGATCGCACATCCGGCCAACCAGAGCCACATTTTCGTCGGGCAGCCGGTGATGCGCCGCGGCGATCCCGATTTCTTCCCGTTGCAGGTCGGCAACTACATCCTCGGTGGCGGCGGTTTCGTGTCGCGCCTGACCAAGGAGGTTCGGGAGAAGCGCGGCTACGCCTACAGCGTCTACAGCTATTTCAATCCGCAGCGTCAGCCGGGGCCGTTCCAGATCGGTCTGCAGACGCAGCGCAGCCAGGCGGCCGACGCGCTGAAGGTGGTCGACGAGACGCTGGCCGGCTTCATGGCAAAGGGGCCGACCGAGGAGGAACTGCGTGCCGCCAAGCGGAATCTGGTCGATGGCTATTCGCTGCGCCTGGACAGCAACCGCAAGCTGCTCGAAAGCCTGGCCGTGATCGGCTTCTACGGCCTGCCGCTGGACTGGCTCAACAAGTTCCCGGAGCGCGTCCAGGCCGTGACCGCAGCCCAGGTCAGGGAGGCCTTCCAGCGCCGGCTGTCGGCCGGCAGCATGGTCCGCGTGATCGTCGCAGGCGATTGACCGTACGCAAGGCGTGGCCGGCGCAATGACCTAGAATCCGTCGCATGTCACGAATACGCATCATCGGCGGCCAGTGGCGCAGCCGCCTGCTGCCGGTCGCGGGCGTGCCCGGCCTGCGGCCGACACCGGATTCGGTCCGCGAACGGCTGTTCAACTGGCTCGGTCAGGATCTGGACGGCCTGCACTGCCTCGATCTGTTCGCCGGTACCGGCGTGCTCGGTTTCGAGGCGGCGTCACGAGGCGCTGCCTCGGTCACGCTGGTCGAGCGCGATGCGCGTGCCTTTTCCCGGCTGCGCGAGGCGGTCGAACTGCTGCCGGCACCGCAGGTCAGGCTGGTACGGGGCGATGCGCTAGAATTCGCCGCTCATTCGCCGCAGCGTTTCGATGTGATCTTCATCGATCCGCCCTACGGACACGGTTTGCTGGACAAGCTGCAAGCGCATCTGGACCGGCTGGCGGCCGACGGGGCGCTCATCTATTGCGAAGCCGAGCATCCGGTGCCGGTGCTCGGCGATTTCCGCGCCACACGCGAAGGTCGTGCGGGGCAAGTTCATTACCAATTGCTGGAACGACCATGAACGGCACGATTGCGGTTTATCCCGGTACTTTTGATCCGATCACCCGCGGCCACGAAGATCTGGTGCGGCGTGCGGCGGAAATGTTCGACCGCGTCATTGTCGGCGTCGCGGAAAGCCGTTCGAAGCGGCCATTCTTCGAGACTGCCGAGCGGGTCGAGATGGCGCGCGAAATACTGGCGCCTTACGCCAACGTCGAAGTGCGCGGGTTTTCCTGTCTGCTGATGGATTTTCTCAGCCAGTGCAACGCGCGCATCATCGTGCGCGGTCTGCGGGCGGTTTCGGACTTCGAGTACGAGTTCCAGATGGCGGGCATGAACCGTTCGCTGCGGCCCGATGTCGAAACCGTGTTCCTGACGCCGGCGGACCAGTACATGTTCATCTCGGCCACGATGGTGCGCGAGATCGCGACGCTGGGCGGCGATGTAGGCAAGTTCGTGCAGCCTTCGGTGCTGGCGAGAATAAGCGGGAAGGTTGAAGCAATGCGTGGAGGTAAATGAAGTGGCTCTGATGATTACCGACGAATGCATCAATTGCGATGTATGCGAGCCAGAATGCCCGAATGGCGCGATTTCCCAGGGACCGGAGATCTATGTGATCGACCCGAACAAATGCACCGAATGCGTCGGCCACTTTGATGAACCGCAGTGCCAGCAGGTCTGCCCGGTCGATTGCATTCCGCTGAATCCGGACGTCCGCGAGACGCACGACGAGCTGATGGTCAAGTATCACCGCCTGGTCCAGGTGAAGGCCTGAGGGCCTGAGAATCTGACGACCAGGCGGTAATCAGGCGGCGGCATCCATTTCGCGCATCACCGGTGCCTTCAGCGTGGCATCAAGCTGCGCGCGCAGGCGTGCCAGCTCCTCGAGCTGGTGATCGATCGCAGCTTCGTTCTGACGCAGTTCCTCGATCCTGTCCTCCAGCGTGTCGGTTGCCTCGTGGATGCGTTTCACGCTTTCCAGACGCCGCTTGAGCTGTTGCTGGTGTTCCCGCACCTGGTTTTCCAGCGGTGCCATGATGGCGCGCAGCCAGTGCTCGACGTCGCGGTTGACCACTTCCATGTGCTTGCGCACCTGCACTGCGACGGTTTCGAAGAAACGCTGGGTCAGCTGCCGCTTTTCCGTGGTCAGCAGGTTGAGCCAGGTGTTGAATTGCTGGTGGAACGCCTTCTCCAGCCGGGTGATGTCCTTTTCGTAGCGATGCACCGAAAACGGCACCGGTACGCCGAGCCGCAGGTCGTGTTCGGTCGAGAAGCGCTGGTACATCGCCTCCATCATCTGGAAGATTTCGGCCACGCTGGTTTCCGACTTCTGCAGGCTGTCG
>DATCUL010000016.1:0-13768 GCA_036567405.1 Methyloversatilis sp.
ACGTCGGCAAAGGCGATCTGGTTCTTGGCCTCGGGCGCGTCGCTGAGCCGCTCGCGCAGCCACTTGGCGTCCGCCACCGTCACCACCGCGTCGAGCTTGGTCTTGGTGCCGACCAGGTCGTCGACGAAAAAGGTCTGCGCCACGGGCGCGGGGTCGGCGAGCCCGGTAGTCTCGACGATGATCGCGTCGAACTTGCCCTTGCGCCGCATCAGCCCGTCGATGATGCGCACCAGGTCGCCGCGCACCGTGCAGCAGACGCAGCCGCCGGCCAGTTCAACCACCTGCTGTTCCGTGCTGTGCGTGACCAGCAGATGGTCGAGCGGGGTTTCTCCGTATTCGTTGATGATGACCAGCGTGTCGGCCATGCCGGGTTGCGCCAGCAGCCGGTTCAGCAGCGTCGTCTTGCCGCTGCCCAGAAAGCCGGTCAGCAGCGTCAGCGGAATCAGCCCTGCATTCACGACGCTGCGGTACCGAGCAGTGCCTGCCGGGTACGCGGACTGTCCAGCTGCTTCAGCCACCAGTCGAGTGCCCGGCCGCGCTGTCCGCCGCTGCGCCAGGCGATCGAGAAATGAGCCAGCCTTTCGTCGGCGGTGCGCAGAGCGACCAGCTCGCCGTCCGCGATGTACCGGCGCACACTCGGCTCGGGCAGGAAGCCGCAGCCCAGGCCGCGCAGTTGCGCCTCGACCTTCATGTCCAGCGTCGGCACGGTCAGCACTTCCTGGCCCGGCAGCAGATTGCGCGAGACGGGCGATAGCCGCATCGCGCTGTCGGCGATGGCCACCGCTCTGTGCTGGCGCATCGTCTGCGGATCGAGCGGTTCGGTCGCGCGAGCCAGCGGGTGATGCGGTGCGACCACGAACACGAAGCGCAGCTCGCCGAGCGGACGGACCTGTATGCCGGCCGCCCGCGTGTCATCCGCATCGACGCCGATGGCGAGGTCGGCCGCGCCCGAGAGCAGCGCCTCCCAGGTGCCGGACAGCACTTCCTGGCGCAGCCGTACCCGCGTCGGCGGCGGCTTGCCGGCCGCGTCGCGCTGCTCGAAGAAGGCGGCCACCAGTTCCAGCAGTGTGTGCGGACAGATCAGCGCGTTGGCCGCCACGGTCAGCTGTCCTTCCCAGCCGCTGGCCACCCGCTTGACCCGGCTGGCGAGCGAATCCAGTTCCAGCAGCAGTCGCCGGCCTTCGGACAGCAGTTCACGTCCGGCCGGCGTCATGACCGCGGTGCGGCTGCTGCGGTCGAACAGCAGTACGTCGAGCGCTTCTTCAAGCTGGCGCACGTTGTAGCTCAGCGCAGACGGCACCTTGCCCAGTACGCGCGCCGCGGCGGCGAAGCTGCCCGCTTCGTCGATGGTGGCGATCAGCCGGATCGCCTCCGGCGTCAGCGGGTGGTCGGATGTACTCACTGCTGTTCCTCATTCAAATATTTCGAACGATGATATCAGCGCCATGCCATCACCAGACCGCGGCCGGCCGCCACAATCCAGCCATCGGAATACACATCAGGGAGATGCAGCATGATCGATCTGCGCAAATCTTCAGACCGCGGCCATGACGACCATGGCTGGGGGCAGTCGAAATTCAGCTTCTCGTTCGCCGACTACCACGATCCGGCGCACATGGGCTTCGGCGTGCTGCGTGCGCTGATCGAGGACACGATCGCGCCGGCCGGCGGCTTCGGCACCCACCCGCACCGCGACATGGAAATCGTCACCTATGTGCTGGCCGGCGAACTGACCCACCGCGACTCGATCGGCAACACCGGCGCGCTGCGTGCCGGTGACGTGCAACGCATGAGCGCCGGCCGCGGCATCCAGCACAGCGAATACAACCACGGTACGACGACGCCGGTGCGTATGCTGCAGATCTGGCTGCTGCCGGAATCGCGCGGCACGCAGCCCGGGTATGCACAGCGCCATTTTCCGGATGCGGGAAAGCGAGGTCACCTGCAGCCGCTGGCGAATCCGGACGGCCGTGACGGTGCACTCGACATCGGTTCGGATGTCGCGCTGTACGCGCTGCGGCTGGAAGCCGGCGACGCACCGCTGCACCACCGGCTGGCCACAGGTCGCAAGGCCTACGTGCATTTGATCGACGGCGGGCTGACCGTCAATGGTTGGCGCATAGAAGCCGGCGACGCGGTGAAGATCGACGGTGAAGACGAAGTTGTGATCGAGCAGGGACAGGCGGCGCACGCACTGCTGTTCGATCTGGGTACCCATCCTCTGACTGAAAGGAATGCAAGATGACGAACGTTGCAATCGTGGTTCATAGCGGCTACGGCCATACCCGGCGCATGGCGCAGTCGGTGGCGCAGGGCGCCGCCGAATCCGCGCAGGTCAGCCTGCTGGAGATCGATGCCGAGGGCAATCTGCCGGAAGCCGCCTGGGACACGCTGCTGGCAGCGGACGCCATCGTGTTCGGCAGCCCGACCTATATGGGCAGCGTGTCCTGGCAGTTCAAGAAATTCGCCGACGCCAGTTCCAAGCCCTGGTTCGCCCAGAAGTGGAAGGACAAGCTGGCGGCCGGTTTCACCAACTCGGCATCGATGAATGGTGACAAGCATTCGACGATGCACTACTTCATCACGCTGGCGATGCAGCATCACATGCTGTGGGTCGGTACCGGCATGATGCCGAACAGCGCGAAGGCGGCTCAGCGCGAGGACCTGAATTATCTCGGCTCGTTCGCCGGTGCGATGGCATCGTCTCCGTCCGATGGCGGTGTGGACGAAATGCATCCGGGAGATCTGGAAACCGCGCGCCAGTTCGGCGTGCGCATCGCGCAGCAGGCAGCGCGTCTGAAACAGGACTGAGCGCACGATCATGGTGCCCGTGTCCGGTCAGCCGGAGCGGGCACAGCGTCAGTTGCGGAGGGGTTCAGTACAGTTCCGGGAAGCGCTCCAGCCAGCCCCATGCCACCGCGAGGACGATGGCCATGACGCCGGTCCAGGTGCCGGTGACGAAACAGCACGCGGCCGGAATCACCAGCCCTGCCGCTTCATCGAAGAAGCAGCCGAAGGTGAAAAAGAACGCGGTGAACACCAGCCACTTCAGGATGAAGCCCGGCAGGTGACGGCGCATCGAGCGGTTGTGCCGGTAACTCTGCACGCGCTCGAGCCAGCTGCCGCGCGTGCAGTCTCGAAAATACAGGAAGGGCCAGACGTAGCGCCAGAAAAGGCGCCACAGTGGCTCCGCAGGATATTCGGTACCGGGGGCAGTACGGGACATGTCTCGCGCTCCATCTTTGTTCCATCCCCCGGATCTACGGCCGGATGGAACTCGGGTTGAGACAGGCATGCCCCACCTGCGGGCGCGACATGCTTACTTGATCGTGGCCTTCTGGCGCAGCTCGTTCACATGCGCGGCGATGGTTGCCTGTTCCAGACGCTGGGCAATCTGTGCCTTGGCTTCATCATACGACGGCAGCTTCAGGTCGCGGATGTCGTCGAGCTTGATGATGTGGTAGCCGAAGTCGGTGCGGACCGGCTGCGGTGTGAACTTGCCCTTTTCCAGCTTGGTCAGCGCTTCGCCGAACGACTTCACGTACTGCGCCGGTGCGCTCCAGCCCAGGTCGCCGCCATTGCCCTTGGAGCCCGGGTCTTCAGATTCCTTGACCAGATCCTCGAACTTCTCTCCGACCTGCAGCTTGCCGATGATTTCCTTGGCCTTTTCCTCGGTCTTGACCAGGATGTGGCGCGCCTTGTATTCCTTGTCGCCAAGGCCGACCTTGAGCTTGTCGTACTCGGACTTGATCGCGGTTTCGGTGACCGGGTGCTGCTTCAGGTAGTCCTGCAGATAGGCCTGGATCAGCACGGCCTGGCGGGCCAGGTCGGCCTGCTGGATAAGAGCCGGGTTCTTGTCCATGCCCTTGGCGGCCGCGGCCTGCGTCAGCACTTCACGACGGACCAGTTCCTCACGCACGGCCTGGCGCAGCTGATCGCCGTCCTGCTGGCCCTGCGCCACCTGGTTGCGCACCATGATGTCGGCGCGGGCCTGCGGAATCGGCTTGCCATTGACCGTGGCGAGAACGCCGTCGGCGGCCGGTGCGGCCGGTGCGCCAGCGGCGGGCTTGTCCTTGACCTTCTGCGCCATGGCAGGCATTGCGAAAGCAGTCATGACGGCGAGGGACAGGACGGAGAACGTATGTTTCATCAGGTTACCTTTCGGGTGGATACCAGGTCGTGCAAGCGAAATATTGCCGGTCAGTCCGGAACGACTTCGCCCGGTGTCCGGGCGGTGATCGACAAGGCGTGGATGTGTTGCTGCATCAGGTCACCCAGTGCAGCATAAATGAGGCGATGCCGTTCCAAGGTGCGGCAGCCGAGAAAACGCGCGGAAGTGATGTCCAGCCGGTAATGCCGGCCGCCCGAGCGCGCGCCGGCATGGCCGGCGTGCAGATGGGATTCGTCGATCAGTTCCAGCGATACCGGATCGAGCGTGGCCAGACGCTGGCGCATGCCTGCTTCGAGCTCGACGGCGTGGCTCACGCAGGAAACACCTTGCGGAAGGGCTTGATGTCGACCCGTGCGAACACGCCTTCCAGCACGTAGGGATCCTGATCGGCCCAGGCGCGTGCATCGTCGATCGAATCGAACTGGGCGATGATCAGGCTGCCGGTGTAGCCCGCCGCGCCCGGATCACTGGCATCGATGGCCGGCAACGGACCCGCCGTCAGCAACCGGCCCTCGTCCTGCAAGGCCTGCAGCCGGGCCAGATGGCCCGGTCGTGCATTCAGCCGGCGTTCGAGGCTGCCGGCGGTGTCTTCACCCATCAATGCGTAATACATCCGGACCTCGGTTGTTCAGTGGGGTTCTTGTTCGATGTGGCGCGACAGCATGAAGCCCTGACCGAGCACGAACAGCAGCATCAATCCCATGCCGCCGTAGAGCTTGAAATCGACCCAGGTTTCCTCGCTGTAGCTGTAGGCGACATACAGGTTGATCACGCCCATTGCCGCGAAGAAGCAGATCCACGAGAGATTGAGCCTGGCCCAGACCGGCTCGGGCAGTTCGACCTGCTCCTTCATCAGCGCCCGGATCAGGTTCCGTTTCAGGAACAGCGCCGATCCGCCCAGCGTACCGGCGAACAGCCAGTAGAGTACTGTCGGCTTCCACTTGATGAAGGTCGGATCGTGGAAGATCAGCGTTGCGCCGCCGAAGATGACGATGATGGCCAGGCTGACCCACAGCATCACATCGACCTTGCGGCCGCGGGCAATTACCCAGACGACCTGTCCGACCGTGGCGATGATCGCCACCGCGGTCGCGATCAGGATCGGCGCCTGCGTGGCAGTGATGTTGTCGCCCAGAAACTGCATCGCCAGTGCGTGCGAAGCGTCATGCGACACCATGGCGACCTTGTAGGCTGCGAAAAACAGCAGGACCGGCAGCAGATCGAACAGAAATTTCATGGTCGCGGATTATGCCTCTCGGTCACAGCAGTGTCCAACCGCATCGCCGCGGCGACACAAAAACGGGCATGGAACTGGCTTGGCGGCGAAAAAGTGTTCGCAGGGCGCATGAATTCATGAAGAAAGTCGGCATAGCCGCTTGTGGTGCGCCCCTAGCCTCACTATCATCCGGTCAGGTTTTCCCGCGCGCATTTGCGTACAACCAAGAAGGAGACTTAGATGAACAAAGCAGAACTGATCGAAGCACTCGCCAAAAAAGCCGACGTTTCCAAGGCCGCTGCAGGCCGTTTGCTCGACGGTTTCCTCGAGTCCGTCACCACCGAACTCAAGAAGGGTGGAAAAGTGACCCTGGTGGGCTTCGGCACCTTCGCTACCGGCAAGCGCGCAGCCCGTACCGGTCGCAATCCGCGTACCGGCGCCACGATCAAGATCCCGGCAGCCAAGACGGCAAAATTCACGGCCGGTGCAGCCCTGAAGAAGTCGATCAACAAGAAGTAAACGGTTTCCTTGCCCGAGGCTGCCGAGATCTGGCGGCCCCGGATGAATGGCCCGGCGCAACCGACCTGTCGGATGCGGGCAAAGCCAGTAAAGACGGAGGTTTCGCAGCGCGAAACCTCCGTTTTTATTTGTCGTTCGGTGCATGCGCTACTTTGCTTCATGCCTTGCATCGTCCGGCGCCAGCGCAAGCGATGCCGAATTGATGCAGTAGCGCAGCCCGGTCGGTGCCGGGCCGTCTTCGAATACATGGCCCAGATGCGCCTTGCAGTGGTCGCAGTGCACTTCGGTGCGGCGCATGAAGTGGCTTCTGTCCTCGCTGGTGCCGACCGGCGCACCGGGCATGGGCGAATGAAAGCTGGGCCATCCGGTACCGGAGTCGAACTTGGTTTCCGAGCGGAACAGGTTGGCGCCGCAGCAGACGCAGCGGTAGGTCCCCGCGATCTTGCAATCCCAGTAGTTTCCGGTGAAAGCGCGTTCGGTGCCGTGCCTGCGCGTGATTTCGTACTGCTCGTCGGTGAGGCGGCTGCGCCACTCCTCTTCGCTGCATGCCGGAACAGCCGGCTTCGGGTCGTTCATGATGAGGCGTCCTTGGTTGTCGTCCGGGCAAACCGGGCGCGAGCATACGCGCTGCCGGCTTTGAAATGACTCGGACCGGATGGACGCGCACAGGTTCGATCCGGTCACGTACCATCCGGACGTCGGTACCGCTTCCTTCCAAACATGATCATCGTTCTGTCGCCCGCCAAATCGCTGGACTACGAATCGCCCGTTGCAACCACTACCGCCACCCGGCCGGACTTCCTCGAGCAGTCCGAACAGCTCGTGTCGATACTCCGGCAGAAGAGCCCGGCCGAAATCGCCTCGCTGATGAGCATTTCCGATCCGCTGGCGGCGTTGAACGCGACGCGCTACGCCGAATGGACGCGGAAATATTCGGCACCGCGTGGCCGCCAGGCGGTGCTGGCCTTCAATGGCGACGTCTACGAAGGACTGGATGCCCGCTCGCTGGACGAGGATGGCCTGGCCTGGCTGCAGCAGCATGTACGCATCCTGTCCGGACTGTACGGTGTGCTGCGTCCGCTCGACCTGATGCTGCCTTACCGGCTGGAAATGGGTACCCGTCTGCACAATCCGCGCGGCAAGGATCTTTATGCATGGTGGGGAGACCTGCCGGCGCAGGCGCTGAACGCGCTGCTGTCGAACGATGAGCGGCCGGTGCTGGTCAACCTCGCGAGCGACGAGTATTTCCGCTCGGTCAGACGCACGGTGCTGAAAGCCGAGGTGATCCAGCCCGTGTTCCAGGACTGGAAGGGCGGTGCGTACAAGGTCATCAGCTTCTTTGCCAAGCGGGCGCGCGGACTGATGGCGCGCTACGCGGCCGAGCATCGCATCGAGGACGCCGAGGCGCTGCGCGATTTTGCCGTGGAAGGCTATGCGCTGGATGCATCTGCCTCCACCGCGACGCAGTGGATATTCAGAAGACGCCTCGAATGAGGCGGAAAACGACTTACAGAGGAGAGCCTTCGCCATGAACACCCCGAACCGTCTGATACCTGCACTGGCGCTCGCCTGCGCTCTGCTGGCCGGCTCTGCGGCTGCCGCAGAGCCGGAAAACCAGTCGGACCGCTTTTTCCGCGAATGCCGTGCCGCATGGGCCGACAACAATATCGGTCTGGCGGACGAGCTCTGCTACAAGGCGCTGACGCATCCGGATGCCAATGCGATCAGCACCGATGCGAAGTCGCAGCGTCTGTACAACTACGCGCAGCTCAAGCGCATGCTGGGCAACTGGGACGGCGCGGAAGAACTGCTGCGCGAATCGCTGGCGATCGAGGAAAAACGTGCCGGCGATACGCCGGACCTGCCGCTGGCCCGCCGTCTGGCCGAACTGTCGATCGCACTGGCAGCGCAGAACAAGTGGTCCGAAGGCGTGCAGACGATAGAGCGGCTGGTGCCGATGGCCGACCGGTTCAAGGGCGGAGAACGCGCCGCCGTTGCCGAACTGTTCCGCAATTACGTGCCGCAGGTCGCGGTGGCCGGCAAGCTGGAACTGGCCCGCCAGCTCGAACAGTATTCACAGTCGGCGCCAGCGTCCGAGCCGGGCTTCATCCAGCGCTGAGCGGAGCATGGACGCGCCCCAGGATGTCCTGACGCCGCCTGTCCGCGGCGATCGACGCGAATTCCTGCGCGTTGCAGGCATCGCCGGCTTCGCGCTGGCAGTGCAACCGGTCAGTGCGCAGCAGATGATCACGACGCCGGCCGATGGACTGGTGACCGGTGTGGCCCGGATAGACACCGACGATGCGCAGAAGCTGCCGGCGTATTTCGCCAGACCGGCGGCCAATGCGCACCCGCCGGTCGTGCTGGTGATACAGGAAATCTTCGGCGTGCACGAGCACATCCGCGACGTGTGCCGGCGTTTCGCCCAGGCCGGCTATCTGGCTGTCGCGCCCGAGCTGTATTTCCGTCAGGGTGATCCGGCAAGGCTGGACAATGTGCAGGACATCATGGGACGCATCGTGTCGCAGGTCGGCGACGCGCAGGTCATGGCCGATCTCGATGCCTGTGTCGGCTGGGCCGGGCGGGCTGGCGGCGATCCGGCACGGCTGAGCGCCACCGGTTTCTGCTGGGGGGGCCGCATCACCTGGCTTTACGCCGCCCATCAGCCGGCGCTGCGTGCCGGCGTTGCGTGGTACGGGCGCCTGTCCGGTGTGGCCAGCGCGCTGACGCCGAAACATCCGCTCGATCAGGTCGATGCGCTGAGGGCGCCGGTACTCGGACTGTATGGCGGCACGGATCAGGGCATTCCGGTCGGCGACGTCGATGCGATGCGCGCGGCGCTGCAGAAGTCGACGTCAGCGGCAGCGCGTCGATCGGACATCGTGCTCTATCCGGATGCGCCGCATGCCTTCCATGCCGACTACCGCGCCAGCTATCGCAGCGCCGAAGCACGGGACGGCTGGCAGCGCTGTCTCGACTGGCTGGCTGCGAACAATCCACGGGGCTGACGCACTCAGTGTGCCGCGTGTGCCAGGCCGAGGGACACCGTGGCCTTGGCATGCGTGAGGTCGCGTGCCGATCCGCTGCCGAACAGGCAGGCGGCAAGCTGGTTGAGCACGGGCTGGGGAATGGCGCGATGTCCGTCCAGCATTTCGCGGATGCAGTCAGCAGTGCCGTCGATGTCGTCGGCCGGCGGCAGAGGATTGGTCAGCGGCAGGGCGCCGGTTTCGGCTTCGAACAGCGTCCGGGCCGACAGGTGTTCGAACAGCTGGATGCGCGGCCGGCGCATCGGGTCGGCGAAGGAGTCGTCGTCCGGCGCACGCATCAGCAGTGCGCGTTCGGGCGTGTCGAGAAACATGTCGTGCAGGCGCGACAGCAGCTGTGCGTCGGCTACACAGATCACGCGCAGGCTGCGCATCGGTGCAGGGTCGAGCAGCTTCGCGACGAGATGGGCGGTGTTGTGGCTGCCCATGCGTTCACGCAGCCGGATCAGGCTGTCGAGCGACGGATTGAGCAATTCGGTCGGTACCACCGCGCAGCGGCCGGAGTTCAGCGTGGTCTGCGCGTCGGACAGGCTGGCGCATGGCGCATGGCCGAGCCGGGCGAGCACGTCCAGACTGCCCGGGCGCGTGCCGGTGCCGCCGGCCAGACCGTGGACCAGCACCGGTACTTCCAGCCGTGCCAGCATCAGAGCCAGCAGCGGCATCAGGTTGGGGGCCGTGCTGGCGCGGGCATAGCTCGGAATCACGACCATCCGCGGCCGGTGCTGCGGCAGTTCGATGACCGGCACGCGCTCGTTGAGCGCGCGCGCGAAGCCGGCCAGTTCGCCTGCCGACTCGTTCTTCCAGCGCAGGCTCGCCAGCAGGGCTCCCAATTCGAGCGCCGGAATCCGTCCGTCGAGCATGTCGGCGAAAAGGCTGTAGGCCTCGCTTTCCGCGAGGTCACGGGCGTTCTCGCCGTCACGCCCGAGCGCGGAGAGCATTTCGGTCAGTGACTGTTGGCTCAGCATCGTGTACGCCGCTCCATCCTCATTTTGACGGGGTCATGCTGCCTGCAGCCTGGCGGACAGCATTCGTTTGAGTTCCGGCACGCACGAACCACAGGACGTGCCGCAGCGCAGGGTGTCCTGCAGCGACTGCAGGTCCGCGCCGTTGGTGATGGCGTTCTCGATGGCGGGCTCGGCCACGTCGAGACAGCTGCATACGATGCGGCCGCGGCCTTTCGCCGCCGATGGCGGCGTGGCCAGCGGCGCGAACAGCCAGCGGCGCAGTTCGGCGGTCGGCTGGCGCTCGACCATCACTTCGCGCAGCCAGCTTGCCGCCGCGGTTTCGCCGGTCAGCCGCATGCCGACCAGCAGGCCGTCCTCGATCAGCGCGCGCTTGGTGATGTCGCGCCGGGCGTCGCGATAGACGATACAGGCCGGGTGGTCGAGGTCGCACAACCGGTCGAGCTCGGCCAGCCAGGCGTCGGAAATCGGCGCCTCATGGGCGATGCGCAGCACCAGGGCGGGGCGGTCGCGACCCGCCATCGCCAGCGAGGCGTAGGCGAAGCGGGCAAGCAGCGGTGCCAGCGCCTCCATGCGCAGCAGCGTGTTCCGCTGCGCCGCCTCGTCACTCGCCTCGGTGCGCAGCAGCAGTGCCTGGTAAGGCAAATCGGCGCGCGCCATCTGGATGGCGGCATGCTTGAGCTCCGGCTGCCGGGAATGCGGATCGACCTGAGCTGCGGTCAGCGCGTTGGCACCGCTGTTCGACAGCATGTTGCGCCCCCAGTGCATCGCGACGAAGGCGCTGCCGGGGCGCTGGGCGCTGCTGGCATGTGCGCGCAGCACGATTTCGCCGCGCCGGCTCTTCAGCCGCACGAGGTCGCCGTCGGCCAGTCCGCGTCGTGCGAGGTCGTCGGCATGGACTTCAACGCGCGCTTCGTCGACATGGCTGTACAGCCGGGCGATCTGGCCGGTACGGCTCATGCCGTGCCACTGGTCGCGCAGGCGGCCGGTATTCAGGTGCAGCGGAAAGCGTGCGTCGATCTTTTCGGCGGTGGTCGTTGCGACCGGCACGACGAAGCGGGCGCGGCCGTTGTTCGTGGCGAAATGACGGTTGCCGTACAGGCGGGCGGTGCCGCTGCCGGCGCCTTCCGGGAAGGGCCACTGCTGCGGACCCAGGCGATCGAGTACCGCGTAGGACAACCCGGTGATGTCGAGATCGCGGCCGTGCGTGCTTTTCGCGTGCTCGGCAAACACCTGCGCTGCGTCCTCATAGGGAAACAGCGTGTCTGCCGGGCGTCCCAGTTTTTTGCCGAGCATGCGGGCGAAGTCGCGTGCGATCAACCAGTCGGCCCGTGCCTCGCCCGGCGCCGGCAGCGCCGCGCGCACGTGCGTGATGCGGCGTTCGGAATTGGTGACCGTGCCTTCCTTCTCGCCCCAGGTCGTCGCCGGCAGCAGCAGGTCGGCGAAGGCCGCGGTTTCGGTGCTGCGGCAGGCGTCCTGCACCACGACGAATTCGGCGTTCTGCAGCGCTTCGACGATGCGTGTCTGATCGGGCATCGATTGCGCCGGGTTGGTGCAGGCGATCCACACCGCCTTCACCTTGCCTTCGCGCACCGCGTCGAACAGTTCGACCGCGGTCAACCCCGGCTGCGCCGGCACGTCGTCGATGCCCCACAGACGCGCCACTTCGGCGCGGTGATCGGCGTTCGCCAGGTCGCGGTGGGCCGACAGCAGATTGGCCATGCCGCCGACCTCGCGTCCGCCCATGGCATTCGGCTGACCGGTCAGCGAGAACGGACCGGCACCCGGCCGGCCGATCTGCCCGGTGGCCAGATGCAGCGCGATCAGCGCGGTCCCGTTGTGGGTGCCGTGGTGGGATTGGTTCAGACCCTGACACCACATCGACATCGCCGCCTTCGATTCGCCGAACCACTTGGCGGCGGTGACGATGTCCTCGGCGCGCAGCCCGCACACCTCGGCCGCGACCGCCGGCGTGATGTCGCGCACATGCCGGCGCAGCGCTTCGAAGCCCTCGGTGTGGTTGCGGATGAATTCGTCGTCGGTGTGGCCTTCCCACAGCAGCACGTGCAGCATCGCGTTGTACAGCCAGATGTCGGTTCCGGGCAGCAGCGGCAGGTGCAGGTCGGCGTCGCTCGCGGTGTCGGTGCGGCGCGGGTCGACGACGATCATCTTCATCGCCGGGTTGGCGCACCGTGCGTCCTCGATGCGGCGATAGACGATGGGGTGGGCGTAGGCCGGATTGCCGCCGGCGATCAGCAGGCAGTCGGTGTGGTCGATGTCCTCGTAGGAGCAGGGTGGCGCGTCGGCGCCCAGCGTCTGCTTGTAGGCCGACACCGCCGAACTCATGCACAGGCGCGAATTGGTGTCGACGTTGTTGGTACCGATCAGCCCCTTGGCGAGCTTGTTGAAGACATAGTAGTCCTCGGTCAGCAACTGCCCCGAAATGTAGAAGGCGACGGCATCGGGGCCGTGCGTGCGGATGATGTCGGCGAAGCGTTCCGCCGCATGGTCGAGCGCCTGCGACCAGCTGACGCGGCTGCGCGCGAGCCCGCGCCCGGCGCGCAGCTCGGGATGCAGCGCGCGCGTCTCGGCGCGTGCGCTCAGGTGCAGGGTCGAACCCTTGGAGCATAGCCGGCCGAAATTGGCCGGATGGTCGGGGTCGCCCTTCACGCCGGTGATGCGGCTGCCGTCGTGTTCGATGATCACGCCGCACCCGACGCCGCAGTAGCAGCAGGTCGAGCGGGTTTCGTGCTTTGTCAGGGTCATTTTTGTCTCCGTGAGACATTTAGCAAGGGGTATGCCACGTCACTGAAGCTCGATTTGGCGCCGTGGGCGGGCGGTTTCGCGTCTGCTGCGCCGCCGGGTGCTCCGCGGCGGGGCACGCCGACCGGACGGCGCCTGTCACTGGTGCGCCCGGTTGAGGAATATCCGGTTCAACCGAACAGCTTGAACAGCAGCAACAGGTTGAGCAGCATCGACACGGCCAGCAGCACGCGCAGCAGGCGCACTGGCGCGCGTTCCATCAGCGGTGTGCGGCGGGGCAGGGCGAGCGGCCGATGGGCGCCGCGTTCGAGTGCCAGCAGGAATTCCTCCGCGGTCTCGAAGCGCGCGTCGGCACTGCGTGCCACCGCTTTCAGCAGCACTGCCTCCAGCCACTCGGGTGTGTCGGGGCGGTAGCGGGTCAGCGGCAGCGCATCGCCGAAGCGCGGTTTCTGGAACGGCTCGATTTCGCCGTAGGGATAGCGACGGGTCAGCAGCTCGTACAGCGTGACGCCGACCGCGTACAGGTCGCTCGACTCGCTGGCGGCCGATCCGGCAAACAGTTCGGGCGCCATATAGCTCGGCGTGCCCGGGTTGTTGATTTCGCGGAAATCCTCGCCATCCGATGCGGCCACGCCCAGATCGAGCACGCGCAGCGTGCCCTGGCTGTCCAGATGCAGGTTGTCCGGCTTGATGTCGCGATGGACGATGCCCAGACGATGCAGCGTGCCCAGTGCGCGCAGCAGCACGCAGCCCAGGCGCACGACCTGCTCGATCGCGAAGTGATGGCCGGAATCCAGCCGCTGGCGCAGGGTCGCTCCGTCGTGCCAGCTCATCAGGTAGTACAGCCGGCTGCGTCCTGCGTGGCCGATCACCTGCGGAAACTGCGGCGACACCACGCGCCGGGTCAGCCATTCCTCGTGCACCAGCGCGGCCAGCGCGTCGGGGTCATCCACGTCCTCGCGCAGCGTCTTGAGCACCATGGTTTCGCCGCTGGCGATGTTCCGGACGCGGTAGAGCAGTGTGACGCGCGATTCGTGCAGCACCGCTTCGACCTTGAGGCCGTCCAGCTCGTCGCCGACGCGCAGGCGCGGCG
>DATCUL010000017.1:0-8440 GCA_036567405.1 Methyloversatilis sp.
CCAGGCAGCGTGTCGGTGTTCGGCAGCCCCTCGATGTCGGCGCGGGTGTACAGCGACTTGACGGTCAGCCCTTCGGGCGTGTTCCAGTCGAGCTTGGTGGCATCGCCGCCAGGTGCGGACTTGGCAGCCGCCTTGAGCCAGGCGGCGTATTCAGGGTGGGCACTGCCCGTCGTGTCGGCCATCTTCGTTTCCTTCCGGATTGCTGGACGGCGCCCTGTTCAGCTTGACAGCAGCGCACAAGCGGGAGAATACTTTATCCATAATTATGAATGCAAGCGGATGTTGCGGTGCGTGATCGCTCCCCGGCCAATTGCATTTCCTTGCCCCGAACACGCGCGGACAGACCTGACAAACGCGGATGAATGGCGGCGCCGGACAAGCCCGCCCACCCTTCCTCCGTCTTTTGCGCGTCGTCCGCGGTCAAACATCGATGAACAGCGAAACCCTGAACCGGACAGCCGAAAGCATCGCACCGCGCGCCTTGTACATAGAGGTCGCTGACCGGTTGCGCCGGCTGATACAGAGTCACGCGATGGCGCCCGGCGAGTGGATAGACGAGCAGGCGCTCGCCTCGCAGTACGGCATATCGCGCACACCGCTGCGCGAGGCACTCAAGGTGCTGGCGACCGAAGGCATGGTGGTGCTCAAGCCGCGCCGCGGCTGCTATGTCGCGCAGATCAGCGGCGGCGATCTGGAAGAGATCTATCCCATCATGGCGCTGCTCGAAGGCGAATGCGCCGCGAGCGCGGCACGCCGTGCCAGCGACGCCGACCTGGCCGACCTGGCCGCACTGCATCAGCGGCTCGAGGACTCTGCGGCAGCTCGCGACGTCGAAGGCTTCTTCGACGCCAACCAGCGCTTTCACCTGTTGATCCATCATGTCGCCGGCAATCGGCGTCTGGCCCAGATGATCGATGAACTGCGCGCAGTGCTGAAGCTGCAGCGCCACGACTCGCTCTATCTGGAGGGCCGGCTGGTCGCCTCGCTTGAAGAACATCGCGTGCTGCTCGCCGCACTGCGCGAGCACGACGCCGAGTCCGCCCGCTCGGCCATGCAGCGGCATATCGAAAGCAGCCGACGCGCGCTCGGCGGCTGAGCCCCGCCGGCTTCGGCATGTCGTCATGGGTGGACGCAACGCCACCCTGCGCAGAAGGGTGTCAGGCAGTTGCATGAGCAAGCCATGCTCGCGAACGCACGCTTGCCTTGCAACGGAGCGTGTTCAAAAGGCGATTCGCGAGCATGTCTCGCTCCTGCGGAAATCGTCGCGCGGCCGCCCTGCGCTGACCCCGGCCGGCTGGACAAGCGCCAGCCATGCAGCCGACAATCACGTCATGTCCACACTTCGTCACATTCGGTGCCGCTGACCGCCACAAAACGCTGGGTTGCCTTACGGCACTCGGGCCGGGGCCGCCCTTCTCCGCATTGCGCATGACATTCCTTTCAATGCGGAGACACCATGAGCATCTCGTTCAGACCCAAACTGCTTGATACGCTGCAAGGCTACGGCCGCGGGCTGTTCGCCGGCGACCTGTCGGCCGGCATCACGGTCGGCGTACTCGCGCTGCCACTGGCCATGGCATTCGCGATCGCCAGCGGCATGTCGCCGACCGCCGGCATCTGGACTGCCATCGTCGCCGGCTTCCTGATTTCCGCGCTCGGCGGGTCGCGCGTGCAGATCGGTGGTCCGACCGGGGCCTTCATCCCGATCATCTACGCCATCGTCGTCGATTACGGCGTGCAGAACCTGCTGATCGCCACCATGATGGCCGGCGTGATGCTTCTGGCAATGGGCGCCTTCCGGCTCGGCAGCATGATCCGCTTCATCCCGCTGTCGGTCGTGATCGGCTTCACCAACGGTATTGCGGTCGTCATCTTCCTTTCGCAAATCAAGGACTTCCTCGGTCTGCGCATCGAACACATGCCCGGCGAGTTCTTCGGCAAGATGCGCGCGCTGGCAACCGCACTGCCGACACTGGATATGCCGACGCTGGCGGTCTCGGTGGCATCGCTGGCCATACTGCTTTGCTGGAACCGCATCGCGACCGGCGTTGCGTGGATGCGTCGCCTGCCGGGACCGCTCGCCGTGCTGTTGATCGCCACCGCCGCCAACTTCACGCTGGAACTGCCGGTTGACACCATAGGCAGCCGCTTCGGCGGCATTCCGCGCGAACTGCCTCACATCGGTCTGCCGACGCTGTCCTTCAGCCTGCTCGGCAAGCTGATCGCGCCGGCGCTGACCATCGCGCTGCTCGGCGCGATCGAGTCGCTGCTGTCGGCGCGCGTGGCCGACAGCCAGATCGACGACCGCCACGACCCGAACCAGGAACTGGTCGCGCAGGGCATCGCCAACATGGTCGCGCCACTGTTCGGCGGCTTCGCGGCGACCGGCGCCATCGCGCGCACCGCCACCAACATCCGCACCGGCGGGCGCACGCCGGTGGCCGGCATGCTGCACGCCACCGTGCTGCTGCTCATCGTGCTGGCGGCGGCACCGCTGGCCAGCCACATCCCGCTGGCGACACTGTCCGCCATCGTCGTCGTGGTGTCGATCAACATGGGCGAATGGCATGCCTTCTCGCCTGGCGTGCTGATGCGCTATTCGCCGAACTACCGCACCATCCTGCTCGCCACCTTCTTCGTCACCGTCGTGTTCGACCTGACGCTTGCGGTCGAGCTGGGCATGGTGCTGGCCAGCCTGTTCTTCATCTACCGCATGTCCGATCTCACCCACATCGAACGCGTGCCGCTGGAGGACCACTACGGCGTCGAGGCGCTGAGCCGTGCCGACGGCACGCCGCGGATACTGGCCTACCGCATCTTCGGCTCGCTGTTCTTCGGTGCCGCCAACAAGCTCGAGAACCTGCTGCTGACGCAGGACGGTCACCCGGACGTGGTCATCCTGGACCTGGAAAAGGTGATCAACATCGACACCACCGGTCTGGACATCCTGCAGACCCTGCACCGCAATCTCATCCGGCGCGGCGCCACGCTGATCCTGTGCGACCTGAACGAACAGCCGGGTTCGCTGATCCGCCGCTCCGGCTTCGCCGAGCGCATGGGCGAACACAACATCGCCGCCAACATCACCGACGCGCTGCTGCGCGCGCAGGGCGTGCAGGCGGGTGCACCATCCATCGCCTACGCCTAGCGCACCGCTCCCCGTGGCCGCCCGTCAATGGAGGTACGACGTGCGGCCGACTGCACCAACGTCAGGCAGCCTGTCCCCCTGACTGCCCGAGGCTGCCCTCGGGCCGGGCGAACATCAGCATGAAGCAGGCACAGACGAGGATCACGCCACCGATCACCGCCGTGGTGCCCAGTACCATCGAAAACCCGCCTCGACCATGCAACAGCGCAATCAGCGGCAGCGCGAAGCCGCTGACCGTGAAGCCGAGAAAGTAGCGGATGGCGAAGGCGCGGGTGCGATAGGTGGGCGGTACGTAGCGCGCCACCATGGCATCCGTGATCACCACCTGACCGTAGATCGATACCATGGCCAGCGTCAGTCCGAGCAACAGCACGAAGCCCGCACCGTTGCTGGCAATGCCCAGCCCCAGTGGTGCCAGCGCCACGATGCCGATGAAGATCACGGGCAGGCTGATGCGGTCAACCAGACGCCCCACCACCAGCTGGGTCAGCGCACCGAACACGAACACCACGGTCGCGAGCGATCCGGTCAGCAGCAGCGGCAGTGCCAAGCCGAGCCGCTCATCGATGATCTTGGGCAGCGCGATGGTGGTCACGTTGAAAGTGATGCCGCCGGCCAGGATGGCCAGCCCGAAGATGATCATCAGCAGGCCGGGCTTGCGTACCGGCAGGACCGGGGCGTCGTTCCTGCTGCGACTGCCCGGAACACCGTCACTGCGCACCATCCACAGGAACGCCACGCCGGCCATGGCGCAAACCAGTGCGGGCAGCAGAAAGGCGAGGCGCCAGCCCAGCGTGACCGCAATCAGCGCCGTCACGCCCGACGCGGCAGCGGCCCCAAGATTGCCCCACACCCCGTTCCAGCCCAGATCACGTCCGAGACGGCTTGCGTGGGTGACCAGCATGGCCGATCCGATCGGATGGTAGATGGCGGAGAAGACACCCAGCAGAAGCAGCCAGCCTGCGAAGGCAACAGGCGACGCCGCGGTTGACAGGCCCGCGCACGCAGCGGCGCAACCCAGGTAATAGATGCCCAGCATATTGCGGCGACCGAGCCGCTCGGCCAACCAGCCCGAGGGCAGCGCAAACAGGCCGAAGGCGACGAACGCACCGGTGGCCAGCGAGATGAGCGTGGCGTAGTCGAGTCCGAGTTCGGTCGCGATGGCCAGCACTGCAGTCGGATAGATCAGCAGCACGAAGTGGTCGAGCGCGTGCGCGACATTGACGAAAATCACGGTACGGCGGGACAGCGTGGCAGGACTCATGGTGTGCGGGCTCCGTTCGACGAATGCGGATTTCCAGCCTACATTGACCCGTACGCATCTCCGGGTCGAAAATGAATGCAATCGGGCCAACACCGGAAAGGTCTCGCTCATGCGTTCCACCGATCCTGCAGACTTTCAGCATGTGCCGCATGCCGTTGCCGTGATGGCGCGTCGCTATCCCTCGCTTTCGCACACCGGGCAGCACAGCCATGAGCGGGCACAACTGCTGTTCGCCATCAGCGGATTGATGATTGCAAGAACCTCCCGCGGCACCTGGGTGATTCCGCCCGGACATGCGCTGATGATCGCCAAAGGGGTAATGCACGACATCGAGATGCATGGCGACGTGGAAATGCGTACCGCCTATCTGGTACCCGACGACAATGTGCGTGCCGTCGCCGAAGAATGCCGCGTCATACTTGTGTCACCGCTGCTGGACGCTGCTTTGCAGGCGCTGGCGGATGAACCCGTACTGTATGACCCTGCCGGGCGAGGCCCGCACCTCGCTGCGCTGATCATGTCGGAAATCGCCCGCGCACCCGCCACGCCATTCGCGCTGCCGCTGCCGGACGACCCACGCTTGCGAAAACTGTGCGAGGCACTGGTGAACAACCCGGCGATCGACTTCGACATCGATACCTGGGGACTGCAGGTCGGCGTAAGCCGGCGCACGCTCACGCGCCGTTTCCGGACGGAAACCGGTCTCAGCTTCGGTGAATGGCGTCGCCGTCTGCGACTGCTGCATACGCTGATGAAGCAGGCAGAAGGCAGCGCGCCCAAGGATGTCGCCCGCCGGGTCGGTTACCGCAGCACGCAGGCGCTGCAGGCGATGATGCGACGCATGCTCAGGAGCGGACCCGTGGCATCGGACGCGCGCTGACCGGATCACCGGCCGGACTGGCTTCGCCCGGACTCTCGAAGACCACGCAGCGTCCTGAAGCACCGCAGGACTGAGCAATCTCGAGCTGCCCCAGCGCCCCGGCATCGCTCCAGCGGGGGCGACGGTCCGCGCGCATATCGCGCTCTCCGTGTCACGCACGGGCACCGGCAACCGCCAACGCCGCCAACACACCGATACGTCAATCGACGTATTTTCCGCGCCCGCTGCATTCGCAGAATGGAAGGCCACTTTCCACTCGCCGCGGGGGCCATTCATGCATCACGGAGACATTTCGAGCAGCAAGGACACGGTCGGCGTCGCCGTCGTCAATTACAAGATGCCGCGCCTGCACACGAAGGCCGAGGTGCTGGACAACGCGCGCCGGATCGGCGACATGATCGTCGGCATGAAGGCCGGTCTGCCCGGCCTCGATCTGGTCATCTTCCCGGAATACAGCACGCACGGGATCATGTATGACGCGAAGGAAATGTACGACACCGCGTCCACCGTGCCCGGCGACGAGACCGCGATCTTCGCCGCCGCCTGCCGCAAGGCAAAGGTGTGGGGCGTGTTCTCGCTGACCGGCGAGCAGCACGAGGAGCACCCGAACAAGGCGCCCTACAACACGCTGATCCTGATGAACGATCAGGGCGAGGTGGTGCAGAAGTACCGCAAGATCATGCCCTGGGTGCCGATCGAAGGCTGGTATCCGGGTGACTGCACCTATGTATCGGACGGCCCGAAGGGCATGAAGATCAGCCTGATCATCTGCGATGACGGCAACTACCCGGAAATCTGGCGCGACTGCGCGATGAAGGGCGCGGAACTGATCGTGCGCTGCCAGGGCTACATGTACCCGGCGAAGGAACAGCAGATCACCATTTCGAAGGCCATGGCCTTCGCCAACAACGTCTACGTCGCGGTCGCCAACGCGGCCGGCTTCGACGGCGTCTATACCTACTTCGGCCACTCCGCCATCGTCGGCTTCGACGGCCGCACGCTGGGCGAATGCGGCGAAGAGGAAATGGGCATCCAGTACGCCGCGCTGTCGAAGAGCCTGATCCGCGACTTCCGCAAGAACGGCCAGTCGGAGAACCACCTGTTCAAGCTGCTGCACCGCGGCTACACCGGCCTGATCAACTCGCGCGAGGGCGACAAGGGCGTGGCCGCCTGCCCGTACGACTTCTACTCGAAGTGGATCAACGATCCGGAAGGCACGCGCAAGGCGGTCGAAGCCTTCACCCGCGACACCGTCGGCACCGAGGAATGTCCGATCGAAGGGCTGCCCAACCCGGCCACGATCGGCCACAAGTGACGGCCGACCTGCGACTGGCAGAGGCCGCAACGGGCAACGATCCGCTGGCCGGCTGGCGCATCGCCGACGAGCCCTACTACGCCGCCGCCGGCGACGAGGTCGCGGCCTTCGAGGCCGCGCATGCGCGGCATCTGCCGGTCATGCTCAAGGGACCGACCGGCTGCGGCAAGACGCGCTTCGTGGAGTACATGGCGTGGAAGCTCGGCCTGCCGCTGATCACGGTCGCCTGCCACGAGGATCTGACCGCCGGCGACCTGATCGGACGCTTCCTGCTCGATGCCGCCGGCACGCGCTGGCAGGACGGTCCGCTGACGCGTGCGGTGCGCTTCGGCGCGATCTGCTATCTGGACGAGGTGGTCGAGGCGCGCGCCGACACCACGGTGCTGATCCACCCGCTGACCGACGCCCGGCGCCAGCTGCCGCTGGCCGCCACCGGCGAACTGCTGCACGCCCACCCGGATTTCCGCCTGGTCGTTTCGTGGAACCCCGGCTACCAGGGCCTGCACAAGACGCTCAAGCCATCGACCCGGCAGCGCTTCACCGCGCTCGAATTCGGCTACCCGGACGCCGCACACGAGCGTGCCATCGTCGTGCACGAAAGCGGCATCGACGACGCGACCGCGCACCAGCTGGTGGCGCTGGCCGAACACACGCGCCGGCTGGCCGGCGACGGTCTGGACGAGGGCGCCAGCACGCGCATGCTGATACATGCCGGCCTGCTGATCGCTCAGGGGCTGTCGGCGCGTTCGGCCTGCCGGCAGGCGGTGGCCGGGCCGCTGACCGACGACCACGAGGTCGCGGCGGCGCTGATCGCTGCCATCGATGCCGGCTTCGCCTGAGCCCGGCTCGCAGCGCGCGCTGTCGCTCTACCTGCGCGCGCTGTGGGACCTCTCGCCGCGGTTGGCCACCCTGCCGGCGACCGGCAATCCCGCGCGCCCGATACTCGGCATCGAAGGCAGCCGGCCGGTGCTGCACCTGCCCCCGACCGGCGACCAAACCCTGCGGCTGGCCCGCGCAGCGCATGCCGCCGCACACCTGTGCTTCGGCGGCACGCCCTTCGAACCGGCGCGGCTCAAGCCGGTACAGCGCGCACTGCTCGAAATAATGGAGGATGCACGCGTCGAATGGCTGGCCATGCAGACCCTGCCCGGGCTGCGCCGGCTGTGGGCGCCACATCATGTGGCCGACGCCGGCTGGGGCAATGACGCCGAAGCGCTGCTGGCGCGCCTCACGCACTGCCTGTTCGATCCCGGGCATGCCGACGGCCACGCGTGGATGGCCCGGGTCCGCGGCCTGTTCTTCACGCCGCACGGCGGGCTGGCGCTGACAACGCCGGCGCAGCTGCGCGACGCCGCGTCGCGGCTCGGCAACGATCTCGGCCAGATGCGCCTGAACCTGAACCCGGGCGGCTGGCTGATCGAACCGGTTTACCGTGACGACAACCACCACCTGTGGACGCGGGACGACACGCGACCGCCCTCGGCCACGCCGCTGGAGCAGGAGCGCCCGGACACCGGCGGTGCCGGCGACGACGAAACCGACACCCCCGTCGAACAGCCACCGCCGCAAGGTGCGCCCGGCGGCGACGCCGGCGAGGCGGCCGGCAGCGTGCTGCAGATCGAGGCGGCGCTGCGTACCGTCAGGTATCCGGAATGGGATCGCCTGATCGGCCGGGTGCGCGCCGACTGGTGCACCGTGATCGAAACGCCGGCGCCACGGGCAGATCCCGCACCGCTGCGCGCCGGACTGGGCCGCCATGTCGCCCGCACCGCGCATCTGCTGCAGGCGGCCGCGGTGTCGGACCGCCGCCCGACCCGGGGCCGCAGCAAGGAC
>DATCUL010000018.1:0-5332 GCA_036567405.1 Methyloversatilis sp.
CGATCCTCGGCGCCGATGTCTGGCCGTGCATCGCCGATGAAGCGATTGCCGCCGGCGAGCGGGTGAAGATCGTGTCGGTTGAAGGCAGTTTGCTCAAAGTGGGCAAAAACTAAGGAGTCGATGATGGAAGCCGGATTCGTATTTGTGGTGGCACTGATTGTTTTCGTCTTGGTTACCTTGTCCAAGGGATTACGCTTGGTACCTCAAGGCGAAGAGTGGATCGTCGAGCGGCTGGGTAAGTACTTTAGAACTTTGCATCCCGGTATGAGCATCATCATTCCCTATATTGACCGGGTGCCCTACAAACTGGTGACCAAGGACATCATCCTCGACGTGCAGGAGCAGGAGGTGATCACCCGCGACAACGCGGTGATCCGCACCAACGCGGTTGCCTTCATCAAGGTGACCGATCCGGTGAAGGCGGTCTATGGCGTGACCGACTTTTCCGAGGCCATACGCAACTTGATCATGACCACGCTGCGTTCCATCGTTGGCGAGATGGATCTGGACCAGGCGCTGTCGAGCCGCGACAAGATCAAGATACGGCTGCGCGAAAGCATTGCCGACGAGGCCATAGACTGGGGGCTGACCGTAAAATCGGTCGAGATCCAGGACATCAATCCATCGGAGTCGATGCAGCGCGCGATGGAACAGCAGGCCAGCGCCGAACGCGAGCGCAAGGCCATGGTGACCCGCTCGGAAGGGCAGAAGCAGTCGATGATCCTCGAAGCCGAGGCAAGGCTGGAATCGGCCAAGCGTGACGCGAGCGCGCAGGTGACGCTGGCCGAGGCGAGCGCCGAGTCGATCCGCCGGGTCACGGCATCGCTCGGCGACCAGCAACTGCCGATGATGTATCTGCTCGGCGAAAAATACGTCGCCGCACTGCAGAAGCTGGGCGAATCGCCCAATGCGAAGGTCGTGGTGCTGCCGGCTGACCTGAAGGATGCGGTGGCCGGCATCCTCGCGCGGGCAACGGGCAGGAACTGAACCGCAACGACCGGCGCGGCATGCCGGTCGGCAACATGAAAACTGGAGCGCTTCACTTTGGCATCGAAGGATCACTACGAAACGCTCGGTGTCGCACGCACTGCGACCGAAGAGGAAATCAGGAAGGCCTACCGCAAGCTGGCGCGCAAATACCACCCGGACGTAAGCAAGGAGCCGGATGCGGAAGCGCGCATGAAGGCGATCAACGAAGCGAATGAGGTGCTGTCCGATCCGGACAAGCGCGCGCAGTACGACCAGGGCGGCGCATCGGCGGGTCAGCACTTCCGTCCGCCGCCGGGCTGGGACCCGGGCTTCGGATTTCCCGGTGCGGGCGGCGACAACGCCGATTTCTTTTCCAGCATGTTCGGCCGGGGCGGCCGACCCGGACGGGGCCGATCGCGCCCGATGCGCGGCGAGGATCGCCAGGCGGCCATCGTCGTCGACCTCGCCGACGCCTACGAAGGCGCAACCCGGCCGGTCACGCTCAGCCGGCCCGAATCCGGACCGCGCGGCCACGCCCGCATGACCGAACGCACACTCAACGTGACCATCCCGAAGGGTGTCAAGGAAGGGCAGCACATCCGCCTGGCCGGCCAAGGCGAGCCTGGTTTCGGCGGCGGACCGTCGGGCGACCTGCTGCTGGAGATCCGTTTCCGGCCGGACGCGCGCTACCGCGTGGAAGGACGGGATGTCTATCAGACCGTTCCGGTAACGCCCTGGGAGGCTGCGCTGGGCGGTGCCATCGAGACGGCGACGCCGGCCGGCCACATCCAGCTGCAAGTGCCTGCCGGATCGCAGAACGGCCGCAAGCTGCGCTTGAAGAAGCGCGGCATACCGGGCGAGCCGCCGGGCGATCTGTACATCGTGCTCGAGGTGGTGCTGCCGCCGGCCGACACCGACCGTGCGCGCGAGATCTACGAAACCATGCGCCAGGAACTGCCCTTCAATCCCCGTGCATGAAGCCGGTGTCAGCGTCGCCGGGGGCCGACCGTCGACGCAGCCGGGGAACAGGGCGGACGCCGCAGCCCATGGCCGGCAATCCCCATCATCCCGTGTTCCGCCGTGTACCATCGGCTTCCCGACTGCCGCTGACCACCCCGACACGCCTTGAATCATTCACACGACCACGATCATCACGACCACGACCATCGAGATCATGGTCATGGGCACGGCCACGATCACGGACACGGGCATGTCCACGCGCCGGCCAGCTTCGGGCGAGCCTTCGCGATCGGCATCGCGCTCAACGCAGGTTTTGTGCTGATCGAGGCCTTCTACGGCTGGCGTGCCGGATCGCTCGCACTGCTGGCCGATGCCGCACACAACCTCAGCGACGTCGGCGGCCTGCTGCTGGCCTGGGCCGGCCTTGCGGCGAGCCGCGTCCGGGCCGATGACCGCCACACCTACGGCTGGCGCCGCGGTTCCATCATCGCCAGCTTCGCCAATGCGCTGGTACTGCTCGTCGCCATGGGCTCGCTGGCATGGGAAGCCGTTCAGCGACTGCACACGCCGGCGCCGATCGATGCCGGCACCGTGATGACCGTCGCCGCCATCGGCGTCGTCATCAACGGCATCACCGCGATGCTTTTCATGGCGGGCAGCAAGGGCGACCTGAACATACGCGGCGCCTTCCTGCACATGGCGGCGGACGCGCTGGTGTCGGCCGGCGTCGTCATCGGCGGCGCACTCTATCTCTGGCAGGGCTGGGACTGGATTGATCCGCTGCTCAGCCTGGTGATTGCCTTCGTCATACTCACCGGCACCTGGTCGCTGTTCAGGCAATCGCTGCACCTGCTGTTCGACGGCGTGCCCGAACACATCAGCCTGGCGGACGTCCGCCAGTGCCTGCAGTCACTGCCCGGCGTGTCGGTGGTTCATGACCTGCACGTCTGGGCGCTGGCCAGCTCTGAAACCGCCCTGTCGGCGCATCTGGTACTCGCTGGCGACGAGCACGACATCGACGCGCTGCTGATCCGCGCCAACGAGGTCCTGCACGAACGTTTCGAGATACGACACTCGACGCTGCAGGTCGAAACCGGGCGCTATGCGAAAATGTGCGCCATCGCCCAGGACGCGTGCTCGGCCCAGAACTGAGCCGGACGCCTCGCCGCTTCCGCATGCAGCATCGGAACCCAAGCAGAAAGAAAAATCGACATGACCGAAGTTGAACGCGAATCCATGGAATTCGACCTGCTGGTCGTCGGCGCCGGTCCGGCCGGACTTGCCGCCGCGATCCGCGCGAAGCAGCAGGCGCTGGCACGAGGTTCCGAACTGTCGGTATGCGTCATCGAAAAGGCAGCCGAAATCGGGGCACACATCCTGTCCGGTGCGGTGATGGACCCGCGCGCGCTGACCGAGCTGCTGCCCGACTGGAAAGAGCAGGGCGCGCCGCTCGACACGCCGGTCACGCGCGACCAGGTGCTGTTCCTGTCGGAAACCGGCGCCCATGCCGTACCCCACGCATTACTGCCGCAGAGCTTCCACAACGATGGCAACTACATCGTCCGGCTGGGCCACGTCGTGAAATGGATGGGCGAGCAGGCCGAGGCGCTGGGTGTCGAGGTCTATCCCGGATTCGCCGGCCGCAACATACTGTTCGACGGCAACCGCGTGGCCGGCGTCATCACCGGCGACATGGGCGTGCAGCGCGACGGCACGCCGGGCAGCGCGTATCAGCCGGGCATGGAACTGCGCGCGAAATACACGCTGTTCGGCGAAGGCTGCCGGGGCCATCTCGGCAAGGCACTCGAACAGCGCTACAACCTGCGAGAAGGCGTCGACCCGCAGGCCTACGGGCTGGGCATCAAGGAACTGTGGGAAGTGCCGGCGGCGCAGAGCCAGCCCGGGCTGGTCGTACATACCGCAGGCTGGCCGATGGACAGCGCCACCTACGGCGGCGGCTTCATCTACCACCTGACGGGAAATCTGGTCGCGATCGGCCATGTGGTCGGGCTGAACTACAGCAATCCTTACCTGTCGCCGTTCGAGGAATTCCAGCGCTACAAGACGCATCCGGTCATCCGCGCACACATCGAAGGCGGCAAGCGCCTGTCCTACGGCGCCCGCGCGATCACCGCCGGCGGCCTGCAGAGCCTGCCGGCGCTGGTGTTCCCCGGTGGCGCGCTGATCGGCGACGACGCCGGCTTTCTCAACGCCGCCCGCATCAAGGGCAGCCACGCAGCAATCAAGAGCGGCATGCTGGCGGCCGACGCCGCGGTCGATGCCATCCTTGCCGGACGTGCGCAGGACACGCTGGAAGATTACCCGGCCGCCTTCCGCATCAGCTGGCTGCGCGAGGAACTGCACCGCACGCGCAACTTCAAGCCCTACCTGAAGAAGGGGCTGTGGCTGGGCTCCTTCCTCTATGGCGCTGAACAGCTGCTGTTCAAGGGCAATGTGCCATGGACACTGCGCAACGAGTCCGATCACACGGCGCTCGCGCCGGCGGCCACCTGCGAGCGAATCGAGTATCCGAAGCCCGATGGCGTGCTCACCTTCGACCGCCTGTCATCGGTCTTCCTGTCGAGCACGAATCACGAAGAGGATCAGCCCTGCCATCTGACGCTGAAGGACGCCGGCGTGCCGATCACGGTCAATCTCGCCGCCTATGACGCACCCGAACAGCGTTACTGTCCGGCCGGCGTTTATGAAATCGTGCGCGAGCAGGACGGGCCGCGTCTGCAGATCAATGCGCAGAACTGCGTGCACTGCAAGACCTGCGACATCAAGGATCCGACGCAGAACATCGACTGGGTGACACCGCAGGGCGGCGAAGGTCCGATCTACAACGGCATGTAGGCACGAGCACCGCTCGCGATTCCCCATGCCAAATCCGTGCCTGCCGTCAATCCACGACCGCATCGCGAGCATGGCTCGCTCCTACAAAACCGCGACGTAAGCTCCCTGTGGGAGCGAGCCATGCTCGCGATTCCCCGCACCGACTCCGCGTTGATCGATGATCAACGACCGGATCGCGACCGCGGGTCGCTCCTGCAGAACCGCGAGGTGTGTCCCCTGTGGGAGCGAGCCATGCTTGCGAGTCCCCATGCCGAATCCCCGCTGGTCGGTGACCCGCTACCGGATCGCAGGCATCATTCCGGTTCGGCGTCCCAGGGTCTGTTGACATTGAATCGCAGGCCACGTTTGCACGGTGCACGCCACGGGCAAGGCGTGCGACGAAGTCGAGACCGGCCGTCTCGGCGAGGAGCGCAACGCAGTCCGTGGCGTGCACCGTACAAACCCGAAGGGCGCGAATCCTGTTGCGCCCAGCTCGGCGTTGAGCCTCCTGGCCTGACGGCCAGTCAGCCGGCGTCGGCCCGCCTTGATCCGGACGCAACAGGATTCG
>DATCUL010000019.1:0-2312 GCA_036567405.1 Methyloversatilis sp.
GCCCTGGAGGGTGACGCCGGTGCGTCGCTCCGCAACGGCGCAGCGGCCACGGCGTCGTCACCGGCCGGCGCACTCCCCGCCTCCGGCGCATCGGCGTTGATCAGCACCGCCACCGGCGACACGGCGTCGTCCTTCTTGACGAAGTGCAGCACCTGCGTCAGGCAGCGATTGGCCGAACACGGAAAGTCGGACGCCTCGATCGCATCGTGATGCGCCATCGTCGCCGTGCGTTCGATGCAGTTTTCCAGTTCGCGCACATTGCCCGGCCAGTAGCAGTGCATCATCACCGCCTGACCGCTCGGCGCCAGCTTCATGCTGCGGTCGTTCTCCCGGTTGAAGCGTTCCAGGAAATGCCGGGTCAGCGCCGGAATGTCCTCGCGCCGCTCGCGCAGCGCCGGCAGGAAGATGCTGACGACGTTGATGCGGAAGTACAGGTCGGCGCGGAAGGTACCGGCCGCCACCATCTTTTCCAGATTGCGGTTGGTGGCACAGACCAGGCGCACGTCGACCTTGATCGGACGCGAACCGCCGACCCGCTCGAATTCCCGCTCCTGCAATACGCGCAGCAGCTTGGTCTGGAAGGCCGGCGAGATGTCGCCGATCTCGTCGAGGAACAGCGTGCCGCCATCGGCCATCTCGAAGCGGCCCTTGCGTTCGCCCGTGGCACCCGTAAACGAGCCCTTCTCGTGACCGAACAGTTCCGACTCGAGCAGCGACTCGGACAATGCCGCGCAGTTGAGCTTGATGAAGGGGCCGCCCTTGCGCTGCGACAGCTCGTGGATCGCCCGCGCGATGACTTCCTTGCCAGTGCCGCTCTCACCGCGCAGCAGCACGGTCGCGCGCGACGGCGCAACCTGGTGCGCTTCGGCGAACACCTCCTGCATGCGCGGCGACGTGCCGACCACATTGTCCAGCTTGACGCGACCGCGCATCTGGCGAGCCTGCTTGGTCTCGCGCAGCAGACGCTCGTGCTCGTCATTGACCACCCGACGCAGTGCCACCGACTGCCCGACCAGATTCGCCGCCATCGACAGCAGCCGTACGTCATTGCCGAAACTGGCCTTCGGCGAGGCAGCGCGATCGACGCACAGCACGCCGAGCGGCTCGGTGCCGCCGCGGATCGGCACACCGATGAAGGCGATCCGGCTGTCCGCCGGCTCGTCCAGCGCACCGGTGCGGTTCAGGAACAGCGGCTCGACCGAAATGTCGGGTACCACCATCGGCGAACCCGACGCATAGATGCGACCCAGGATGCCCTCGCCTGCGCGATAGCGCCCGCTGGCCCATTCCTTCGTGCTCAGGCCGACCGCCGCCGCGAGGCTCAGCGATTCGCCGTCCTCGTCGGCCAGCGCGATCATCGCGCGCCGGAAATCGAGATGATGCGCGAGCACGTTGAGCGCTTCACGCAGCGTTTTGGTGACGTCCAGCGACGAGCTCAGTATCTTGCTGATCTCGTAGACAGTCACCAGTTCCACATTGGCACGAGCATTGAGCTCGGCTCCATTGGCAACCATTGTTCAGCCCCCGGCGATTGATCCGGAAACCCCGGCCGACGCACATGCGTCCGGTCTGTCGGAGCTTCCGGGGTGCAGTGGCCCCTGGATGTCTTTTTATGCTGGGGAAAAGTCCGGATGCGAAGGCCGTCACGCGCCGATGGCGAATGCCGAACCCTCCGCGTGTCGCGAATCCGACGCCTGCTGTCTCCACTCTGACGGCAACAAAGCAAAGCCCGTACCCGCAGAAGGGATACTCGTTTTCCGGAGCACGATGCGTGGAAACACCGGGGCGACGCCATTTCGGGCAGCGCTGAAAACCAGCTGCAGCCTCGATCCGCACAAGTGACGATTCGAGTTGGTGCAAACCGACGCCAAATCGGGGCATGGTCCGGCGATCGACAGGGCATGTCGCAAATCCGACAAGCACTGTCGAACACGTATCGCCGGCGCCGGCCTAACCGAGCCGGGAAAGGCGCTGTGCGGCCGCGCCAGCGCGGGTTTCACGCATGGAGCACCGGCGTGGCACACGGTTTGCACACATCCGTGCATACCCGGCCTGGAGAAGTACATGAAAGCGCAACCGACACGCGTCGTCGCCATCGACGGCAACCGGCTCATCGTCGCGGTCGACGCCGCTCAGGCCTGCAGCGGCTGCCGCTCGAAGTCCGCCTGTGGCAGCGGCGACGGAAGCACGCACCAGATCGAGGTCACCGACGATCTGGCACACCGCCTGCGGACCGGCGACCAGGTTTCGGTGCTGCTCGACGACGGTGCGACGCTGCGCGCGCTGGTCGCGGCCTATCTGGTGCCGCTGGC
>DATCUL010000020.1:0-1614 GCA_036567405.1 Methyloversatilis sp.
CCACCCGACACCTCGTGCGCCAGACGGTGCATGTCGTAGATCTGCGTCGACAGCAGCAGCTTGCCGATGTTGGAAAACACCGGCTCCGGCATAAAGGTCTTCGAATACGGGTCCGGCGCGGCATAGACACTGGCCGCAACGCCGCAGGCATAGAAACCTTCGGTGATCTTGATCAGCTCGACCATCGGGTCGCGCAGATTGGCCTTGCGGTCCGGATCGAGGCCGTTGGCTTCGCACATCAGCGCCGCGGCGCCGATCAGCAGATCGCCGAAACCGGCCCGGGCGGCGATGCAGCTGTGGCGGTGGTGGGTGGCGTAGTTGTAGGTCACGGCGCCCGAATGCGCCCATTCGCCGGCCAGGAACACGCGCTCCCAGGGTACGAACACCTTGTCGAAGATCACCACGCCGGTGGATTGGCCGTAACGGCGCGAGAACAGCGGAGAACCGTGTTCCGGCTTCTCGCCCGGGCGCCCGGCCGGGCGCGCGACGATGGTGATGCCCGGCGCGTCGACCGGCACCGCGCAGCAGACCGCGAAATCCGCATCCGCCTCGATCATGTTGCGCGAGGGCATGACCAGGAATTCATGGACATAGGGCGCGCCGGTCACGATGGCCTTGGTGCCGGAAATGACGATGCCCCTGCCGTTGCGCTCGACGATGTGCAGATACACATCCTGATTGAGCTGCTGGTTCGGGCGCTTGCTGCGGTCGCCCTTGGCGTCGGTCATGGCGATGCCCAGCGTCAGGTCTTCGTCCTGCACGCGCTGCAGCCAGGCGCCGAAACGGTCGCCGTACTCCGTGTTGCCCAGCGCGTCGTCGAGACGCGCGACCGCCTGGCCGATGCCGTTGAGCGCGTCGTGCGCCAGATAGCGCTGGGCACATCCTGTTTCCTGGCACAGGATGCGCACCGCCTCGAGTTTGTTCAACAGGTCGCCCGACGACTCGTTGATGTGCAGCATGCGGTTGACCGTCCGGCCGCTGCGTGACTGCACGGCCGTCATCAGCGGCGCCTTGGCCGGATCGTGCGCGAAGTCGTAGGTCACCGCGAGCGCATTGATGCCGGGCTGCAGCGACGGTGCATCGACCACCGATTCGATCAATTGCCCATCGACGTATACGGTCGGCCTGTACTTGCGCAGCGAATCGCGGAAGTCCTGCCCGTTCATAAGCCGGCCGCTGCCTGTTGCTTCATTCGTTGCCATGCGAAATCCGATCGGTGTTCTAATAATTGAACACTGTTCAATCCATATGGAAATGTAAGATCGGGGTATGGCCAAGTCAACAGGAAAATCCGCCGGGGAAGCCGCAGACACGTCGGCGCCGGTCGCGCCGCGCACGATGCGCGAAACGGCCATCAACGAGGCACGGCGCTCGCTGATCCTCGATGCCGCCCGCTCAGCCTTTCTCGAACTGGGACTGGATGGCGCCAGTCTGCGCGAGATCGCCAAGCGTGCCGGCTACACGCCGGGCGCGATCTACAGTTACTTCAGCAGCCGCGAGGACATCTACGCCGCCCTGCTCGGCGAGTCGCTCGAGCGTCTGAAGCAGTGCGTCGATGGAGCGGCCGCGGACGACGCAGCGCCCGGACCCGACGCGCCGGCCACGGCCAGCGCG
>DATCUL010000021.1:0-7203 GCA_036567405.1 Methyloversatilis sp.
ATCTGCTGCGCGACCGGCGCCACGCTGTCGGGCGCATCCGCGTCATCCATGTCCGACACGTACCAGACAGCGACCAGCGTCGCCACGAGCGCCATCATCAGGCCGCGATTCATGGCGCGTCCTTCATCAGGATGGACAGACGCACCGTCGCTTCCATGTCGCCGCGCGCGATGTCCTCGCGCCGCAGTACCACGTCCTCGATCAGCACCGACGGCGAAATGCGCTGTATCTCGGCCAGCCACTGGCGCAGCGCCGGATAGCTGCCGCGCAGCGGAAAAAGGTATTCCTGTCTGCCGTAGCCAGCCCCCAGGGGTTGCGACTCGCGGCTTTCGACCCGGGCAAGGACGAGTGCATTGCGGCCGGCCGCCTGCGACAGTTCAGCCAGCACCGCCGGCATGCGCGCGCGCGTCAGCAGCCCTGCGTCGAAGCGGTCCAGCTGCTCGCGTGGCGATTCGACCTTCACGCCCTGCGACAGTCGCTCGGCCAGCGCCATGCGCTCGGCTTCGAGCGTCGATCGTTCCACCTGCAGCGGCACCAGCGCGCCGAAATGGACAGCCAGCGCAAAAGCGATCAGCGCGGCACCAACGGCGCCCGCCCAGCCGGCGCGCGACAGCGCGTACATCAGGTGGGCACGCAGCATGTTCATGCCCCCTTCCATTGCAACCGCAGCGAGAAGGCAACGATCTGGATGCCGTCTCGCTGTTTCAGTTCGAAGGTTTCGATGCGCGGCGCACCGGTCGCCCGCGCATCGGCGAAGGACTCGGCATAGGCGAACAGCGCATTCAGGTCCTTCGCTTCGCCGGTCACGCGCAGCACGCCGCGCGCGGCGTCCGGTTCGACCGACAGCAGCGCGATGTCGGTGCCGCGCGCCTCCAGATCGGCGAACAGCGGCTGCCAGTCGCGTGCCATCCGCACCGACAGCTTGTGCGCCACCTCGAGGCGGGCACGCAATCCGGCATCGTCCTGCTCGCGTCGTGCCAGCACGCGTGCCTGCTCGGCAGCGCGGGCCGCCCGGCGGTTGGCGTCGCGCAGCGTGTCTACATCGGTTTCGGTCTGCCGGAACTGCTGCACAACGAATACCGCAGCAGCGCAACCAAGCCCCAGCGCGAGCCAGCCCAGCCAGCCGGGCGCACGGCGGCGCGTGACGAAATCGAGTTCGGGTACCGGCGGACGATTCGATGTACGCATCTTCATGCGCTCACCCCGCTGACCACACAGCGCCAGCCGTGCGGCAGGCTGACCGCTGGCGCGCCCTGCACGAACAGCTGGCCGCCGTCGAGCGCACCGTCGAACAGGCTGAGCCGCCGCTCCAGCACCGTGCCCAGCGCCGCCGGGTCGTCCAGCGCCTCGCCCCGCATGTGCAGCCAGCCGTCGCCGGACCACAGGCCCATGCACAGCCAGCCCCGGCTCAGCTGCGCGAACCCGCCCAGCGGCGCACTGCCGCGGAAGGCCGTATAGGCGCGCAGCCAGGCCGGCTGCAGACTGACCAGCCGCAGTCCCCGTGCCGCGCACCAGGTCGTCAGCACCTGCGGCAGCGCCGCGTCCATCGCGCAGGCCAGTACCCGGGCAGCCGGCCTCTCATCCCAGGCGAAGGTCCAGCCCTGGGCCGTCGTACCGAATACCTCGATCATGCGCGCGCGCACCAGCGCACGCTGTTCGTCCGTTCCCGAAACGCCGGGCGGCATGTCGACCACCTGCCAGCGCACCCAGGCGTTGTCCACATTCACCGTCAGAGCCGAGCGGCGCGGCGTCAGTGCGGCCGGCAGCGCATCGAGCACCGGCAGCAGGCCGTCGGCCGGCAGCGGCTGCGCGTATGCATGAAGCCGCTCGCCGTGACGCGACAGCGCCAGCCCGTGCGGACCGATGTCCAGCAGCAGCGGATCAGACGACAAAAGTGACACGGTTCAATTCCGCAAGGCTGGTTTCACCGCTGGCCACCAGGACCAGACCCGCTTCGCGCAAGGTGCGCGTGCCGCGCGCGCGCGCGGCGTCCTTCAGCTGCCGCATCGGTGCGCGCGTGACGATGAGTTCGCGCAATTCGTCGTCCAGCACCAGCAGTTCGGCAATGGCGCGCCGCCCCTTGAAGCCGGTGCCGCGGCAGTGGCCGCAGCCGGTGCCGGCGCGGAAGTCGTAGCCGACCGAACCGCCGAGTCCCGACTCGGCCAGCGCCTCGGCATCGGGCACCTGGGCAACGGCACAGTGCGTGCAGTTCAGCCGCAACAGCCGCTGCGCGACGATGCCGTTGAGCGCCGACACGAGGTTGTACGGGTCGACACCCATGTGCAGGAAGCGGCCGATCACGTCGAACACGTTGTTGGCGTGCACCGTGGTCAGCACCAGATGGCCGGTCAGCGCCGCCTGCACCGCAATCTCGGCGGTTTCGCCGTCGCGGATTTCGCCCACCATGATCTTGTCCGGGTCGTGCCGCAGCACCGAACGCAACCCGCGGGCAAAGGTCAGCCCCTTTTTCTCGTTGACCGGAATCTGCAGCACGCCGGCCAGCTGGTACTCGACCGGGTCCTCGATCGTGATGATCTTGTCCAGGCCGTGGTTGATCTCGCCGATGGTCGCGTAAAGCGTGGTCGTCTTGCCGGAACCGGTCGGTCCGGTCACCAGCAGCATGCCGTAGGGCTCGGCGGCGAGCTTGCGCAGCGCCGCGCGGGCGATCTCGTCGAAGCCCAGGCTTTCCAGCGACAGCGCCTGCAGTTCCTGCGTCAGGTGCTCCTTGTCTAGTACGCGCAGCACCGCATCCTCGCCGTGCACGCTGGGCATGATGGACACGCGCAGGTCGATGTCGCGCCCGGCGTAGGCCACCTTGAAGCGCCCGTCCTGCGGTACCCGCCGTTCCGCGATGTCCAGTTCGGCCAGCACCTTGATGCGCGAAATGACCTGTTCTGCCGTGTCGGCCCCGGCGATGTGGCCGACGCGCACCATCACGCCGTCGATGCGGTACTTGACCTGCATGCCGCCGGGTACCGATTCGAGGTGGATGTCGGACGCCGCCTGCTTGAGCGCGTCGTACAGCGTCGAATTGACCACCCGCACCACCGGGCTGGCGTCGTCGGCGATGCGCGCCAGCGACAGCACTTCGGCAGAACTGGTGCCGGTCTGGTCGTCCTCGTCGAGCAGGCCGGCCGAGGCGCGCTGGCTTTCCTCGTAGCGCGCCAGCGCCGCGGTGATGTCGTCGCGCGTGGCGATACGCAGTTCGAAGCTGCACGAGAGCGCAGACGCCAGCCAGTCCTGCAGCGCGGCATCGTACGGATCGGCGACCACGGCAATGCGCTGACCGCCGGCATCGACCGCCACCACGACCGCCCGCGCCAGCGCTTCGGAAAAACGGATGCTGTCCAGCGACAGCGTCAGCGCGTTGAGCTCCGGGCTGCCCATCGCGCGCAGGCCGAGCTGCGACGCGACGCGCGCCAGCAGAACCTCGGGCACGTCGCCCGACAGGTCGAGCAGCGCCTGCATCACCGAACCACGCCCGGCGCGCAGCCGCGCACGCGCGATCAGGTCGGCGCCGACGCCCTGCTGTGTGGTGGATGGCAGCGGCGCGTTCATTGGATGCTTTCCGCCAGCTGGAAGATCGGCATGTACATCAGCACCACCACGCCGCCGATCGCCAGGCCGATGCCCAGCATCAGCAGAGGACCGAACAGCCGGGTCGCGCGATCGAGCCAGCGGGTCATTTCCTCGTCGTGGAAGGCCGCGATGCGTTCCATCATGTCGCCCAGATTGCCGGCCCGTTCGCCGACGCGCAGCATGCGCGACGCCACCGCGGTACTCAGCCCGACCTCGGTGAAGGCGTCGGACGCAGCGCGCCCCTCGCGGATCGACAGCAACGCGCGCGACAGGCTCTGCTGCATCGGCTGCGGCAGCAGTTCGCGCACCAGTTCGAGCGACTGCACGACCGGAATGCCGCCGCGCAGCAGCATGCCGACCGTGCGGAAGAAGCGCGCCAGCCGGAACACCCGCATGCGGCTGCCGATGCCGGGAATGCGTTCGAACTGCGCCATCAGGCCCTGGCGGACGGCCGGCTGGCGCAGCGTCCAGCCCAGCGTCACCACGAGCGCCAGCACCGACAGCCCGAGCATGCCCGAGTGCGCCTTGACGAAGTGCCCCCAGGCGAGCAGCCACTGCGAAGCCAGCGGCAGATCGGTCGAAATGTCCTCATACACCTTGGAAAACTGCGGCACCACGAAAGCCAGCAGGAACATCACGACCAGCAGGCCGACCACGACCAGGATTGCCGGATAGGTCGCCGCCGCCACCAGCTTGCCGCGCACGCTGTCGAGCTGCTCGCTGTAGGCGACATAGCGTTCGAGCGCCTGGTCCAGGTCGCTGGTGCGTTCGGACGCGCGGATCATCGCCACCAGCAGATCGGGAAATACCGCGGTCTGCGCCGACATCGCCATTGACAGCGTCTTGCCCTGGCGCAGCGCATCGACCAGCCCGGTCAGCACGGTACGCGACAGCGTGCGTCCTTCCTTCTCCGCCATGACTTCCAGTCCCTCGACCAGCGACAGGCCGGAGCGCAGCAGCGCCAGCAGTTCCTGACAGAACAGCAGCACCGGAAAGCGCTGCCGCGTCAGCGACAGCGAGCGGGCGCGTACGGCTGACAGCACGGTCAGCCCGTCGGCCTGCACCTGCGCGCGTGCCGAGGCCTCGTCGGACGCCTCTATCTGCAGCTGCGTGATGCGATTGGTGACGTCGAGTGCGCGTATGCGGAAAAGCATGTCACCAGTTCGTGATGTCGGCCGCTTCGTCGGTACCGCCCGGCTGACCGTCCTTGCCCAGCGAACTCAGATCGTATTCGCCGTGTTCGCCCGGCGCGCGGTACAGATACGGACGGTCCCACGGATCGGGCGGCACCGCCTTCTTCAGATAGGGGCCGGACCACTTGGGCGCCGTCGATGGCCTCTCGACCAGCGCCTTGAGCCCCTCTTCGCTGGTCGGATAGCGGCCGTTGTCCAGACGGAACTGGTCGAGTGCCTTTTCCAGGCCATCGATCTGCGCCCGCGCCGCCTTGACTTCGGATTTGCCGATCTGGTTGAAGTAGCGCGGACCGACGTAGCCGGCCAGCAGGCCGATGATGACCATCACTACCAGCAGTTCGAGCAGCGTGAAGCCACGCTGGGGAAAAGCCTGTTGCATGTCGTAGACCCCGGGGTGATCGAAGGCACTGGCACGCCGCAACGCAGGGCATTGACGGTGTGCTCTGTCGCGGCGCATTCTCGCCCGACCCGTGAAACCGGTCGGATCATGTCAAGAATACCGGACCCTTGTTACAACACGGCTGTAAGGATTTGGCAGCACTATTGAAATCCGGCGCATTCTATCGCGGCCTCACGCTCCCAGATGAAGACCACGCTCCTGCTGCTGACGATACTTCTGACACCGGCCTGCTCGCAGGCCGACGTCTACGCACGTCAGGACGAAGGCGGCACGCTGCACCTGACCGACACGCCGATCGATGCCGGTTTCCAACTGCTGCTCGACACCGGTACCGAGCGTGCACCGGTCAGCGCCCGTGGCACCCAGCGCCATCCTGAGAGCATCGCCCGCGCATCGCAGGCGTCCGGCATCGATGCGCGCCTGCTCAGCGCAGTGATCGCGGTCGAATCGGCGCACGACACGCGCGCCGTGTCACCGAAGGGTGCCGCGGGCCTGATGCAGCTGATGCCTGACACGGCGCGCCGCTACGGCGTGCGCGACCGCTTCGACCCGGACCAGAACGTGATGGGCGGTGCGCTCTACCTGCGCGACCTGATGCAGCGGTTCGACAACCGGCTGGAACTGGTGCTTGCCGCCTACAACGCCGGCGAGTCGGCGGTGGAACGCCACGGCCGGAAGATTCCGCCCTACGCCGAGACACGGCGCTATGTGCCACGGGTACTCGGGCACTATCGCGCGCCGTACTGACATTCGCCGCGATCAGCCGAGCGCGCCGTTGCGTCGGGCCTCGTACACCGCCTGCGCACGGCAGGTCACGCCGAGCTTGGCGTAGATCGACTTCAGATACCACTTCACGGTATCGACACCGATTTCCAGACTGCGCGCGATTTCCTTGTTCGAGCTGCCGCGCTCGAGCAGGCGAAGGATTTCCGCTTCCCTGTCCTTCAGCGCGCCGCTGGCCGGCAGCGCACTGACCTCCGGCCCGCGCGCTGTCGCCCGGGGTGCCTGTTCGGCCAGCCCCAGCGCCACCAGCCCGGCCAGTGCCGTGCGCACTCTCGCCCAGCCGGCATGAGCGGATCCGTCGCCGCTCAAGGCGGCGTCCAGCCCGGCCAGCAACTCGACCAGACGCTGTCCTTCATCCAGAAAGCTGCGCTTCATGCCGGCCGCCAGGCCCTGTACCACCGCTTCCGCGAGCATGGCGCGCGCGGCCGCCGCATCGCCTGCCGCATCGAGCGTCAGCGCCAGCTGAATGCGCACACGCACTTCGAACACGCAGCGATGCCTGGCCGTCGCTGCATCGAGCAGCCGCCGCAACAGCGCCAGCGCCTCACCGGACCGGCCCTGGGCACGGTGCAGGCGTGCCTGCGCCAGCTGCAGCAGTTCGGTGGTTTCCGGGCAGACCTCGCGCCCCGAAACCGATGCTTCCGCGCAGGCGTCGAACAGGCGGCTCGCCGTGTCGACATCGCCGGCCATCACCCACAGCCGCACACGCTCGCACAGCACGGCTGCCGCCAGCCGGGCGAAACCGAGATGCGCCGCCGTCTGTTCGCCTTCGTCGAGCACTGCATGCGCGCCGGCAAGATCGCCGCGCTGCGCGAACAGACGGCTGGACGACACATAGGTCGCGATCGAGAAGTCGGCCACCCCGCCTTCCAGACCGAGCGCGCGGCTGTCGTCGAGCAGGCGCTCGGCCTCGTCCAGCGCATTCATCTCGACCATCACCTGACCGAGCAGCGCTTCGGCCAGGCGCGCCGCGTGCGAATGCCGGCCGATCGATGCATCGGCCAAGCGCAGGGCATCGCGGAAATGATCGGCGCCCTGCTCCAGGCGGCCCAGCGCCTTCGCGGCGATGCCGGCGAAACAGCGCCCGTAGATGCCGCTGAACGGGCCCTGGGCACGGTCCTGGAACGGCCTCGCCCAGGCCTGCAGGCGCAGCGCGGCATCGTAGTCGAAACGGTGCAGATAGACGTAGGTGAGGATGTTCGACGCCACCGCGACCACCCACGGGCGATAGGATGCCGCGCGTTCGAT
>DATCUL010000022.1:0-10219 GCA_036567405.1 Methyloversatilis sp.
GGGTCGCCATGCTGGACAGCAGGTTGAAGGCCAGCGCGCGCAGCCTGCTCATGCCGGAGTGCAGCAGCACGACGTAGTCGCCGACCTCCTGCGGTATCTCGTGCGCCACGATGGCAGTGGCAGTCACGACGCCGAGCTGGACGCTCTGCGAAAAGGCCGCTGCGATCAGCACGCCATCGACAAAGTTGTGGAAGGTATCGCCGATCAGGATCAGCGACGCACTGCGCAGCGACTCGGCACTGCCCATCGTATCGGCACGCACATGACCGTGGTGATGCCCATGGCCATGATGGGCATGGGCATCGTGTTCATGCTGATGGGCAATCTCCACCGGATCGTGGGCTTCACAGCTCTGATCGTGGCAATGCCGCCACAGCACCAGCTTTTCCAGCAGGAAAAAACCGAGGATCCCGGCCAGCAGGACACCGGTCGCGACCTCGACGCTGCCGACCTCGTGGATGGCCTGCGGCAGGACATCGAGCATCGCGGCACCGAGCAGCGCACCGACCGAATAGCTGACCAGCAGCGGAATGCGATGCAGGCTGACCGCAAGGCCAACCAGCGCGGCGGCGCAGACACTGATCGCACCGCCGATCACCGAGGCGAGCACGATCCATACGAGGACTGACATGAGGAGCGCCGGACGAGACTTTTAGAGGGCGCCCATTATCCTTGATACCGGCCGGAAGAGGTGCCGGGTACGCTCAGCGCTCTTCGCGCCATATCAGACTGGCCATCCGGCCGGTGACGCCATCGCGCCGGTACGAATGGAACAATCCGGGCTGCCCGACCGTGCACAGGCCGCCGCCGAATACCGCGTGTACCCCTGCCCGCGCCAGTTCGAGCCGCGCCAGAGCATAGATGTCGGCGAACAGCCGGTCGCCCTGCCCGGGCCGGAAAGCATCCTGCGCCCCGGGCAGACCATCGACGAACGCGGCGCACACATCCGGTCCGACCTCGAATGCCGCCGGGCCGATGGCCGGGCCGAGCCAGGCCAGGATGTCTTCCGGCGGACAGTCCATGCGCACGACCGTATTCGCCAGCACGCCGCCGGCCAAGCCGCGCCAGCCGGCATGCGCGGCGGCAACGACCGTCGCCTGCCGATTGCAGAACAGCACCGGCAGGCAGTCGGCGGTGAGTACCACGCACACATGCCCGGGCCGGCGTGCGACCGACGCATCCGCCGTGGCGCCGGTCACGCAGTCGGCGTCGGCCACCGCAGTGCCATGCACCTGTTCGAGCCACACCGGTTCGGCCGGCAGCAACGAGCGCAGCCGCGCACGGTTGGCGGCCACGGCCTGCGGATCGTCACCGACATGACCCGCAACATTGAACGGCCCGAACGGCGGCGCACTGACGCCACCCAGCCGCGTCGTGACACAGGCACGGACGCCGGCGGGTGCAGGCCAGTCAGGCTGGATCAGCGGCAGCGTCATGATGCGATGCGCAGGCGCTCGATCAGTCCGGCCAGATCGGCCGGCAGCGGTACCTCCCACGACACCTCGGCGCCGGTGCGTGGATGGATCAGACCCAGACGCCAGGCGTGCAGCGCCTGGCGCGAGAACGCGTCGGCCACCTGTCGCGGCGCGTAGGTGTCGTCGCCGAGCAGCGAGTGCCCGATCGACGCCATGTGTACCCGGATCTGATGGGTGCGTCCGGTCTCCAGCCGGCACTCGACGCAGGTCGCGCCGCGCAGGTGCTCGCGGATGAAGTAATGGGTGCGCGCCGGCTTGCCGGTGGCGACCACGGCCATCCGCGTGCGCTGCACCGGGTGGCGGCCGATCGGCGCATCGACCACACCGTCGGCGCGCACCTGACCGGCCACCACCGCGATGTAGCGGCGCGACACGGTGCGCGCCTGCAGCTGGCGGACCAGATCGGTCTGCGCTTCCAGCGTGCGCGCCACCACCAGCAGACCTGTGGTGTCCTTGTCCAGCCGATGCACGATGCCGGCGCGCGGCACTTTCGCCAGTTCCGGCATGCGATGCAGCAGCGCATTGAGCAGCGTACCGTCGGGCACGCCGTTGCCCGGATGCACAACCATGCCGGCCGGCTTGTTGATCACCAGCAGCGTGTCATCCTCGAAGATCACGTCAAGCGGGATGGCCTGAGGCAGGTGCACGGTGTCGGCAGGCGAACTGCCGGGATCGAGTTCAAGGCGTTCGCCGGAAAAAGTTTTCCTGCGCGCGTCATCGCAATCCTTGCCGTCGACACGCACCCTGCCCTCCCGCAACCAGCCCTGCAGGCGGCTGCGCGAGTATTGCGGCCAGACCTGGGCAAGCACGGAATCGAGCCGGGCACCGACGACACCGGACGGAACTGCTGCATGAAGGCGATGCGCGAGCTGCTCGGCGATATAATCGTCGTCTTGCGTATCTTCCGGGGTCAATGCGGTCATGTGGCGTAGTGTAGCGATACTGTTGGTGGCTCTGACCGCCGGTTGCAGCCTCTTTCCTGAGAAATACGACGAAACCGTCAACTGGTCCGCGCAGCGGATCTACACCGAAGCAAAGCGCCTGCTGGACGAGGGCGCATTCGACCAGGCGGTCAAATACTACGAAAAACTGGAAGCGAAATTCCCGTACGGTCGTTACGCGCAACAGGCGCAGATCGAGATCGCCTACGCCTACTACCGTTCGAATGACCGTCCGCAGGCACTGGCCGCCTGCGAGCGTTTCATCCGGCTGCACCCCAATCACCCGAACGTCGATTACGTCTTCTATCTGCGCGGCCTGGTGGATTTCAACGAGGACCTCGGCTTCCTGAGCAGCATTTCCCGTCAGGACATGACCGAACGTGACCCGAAGGGCCTGCGTGATTCGTTCGACTCGCTGAAGGAACTGGTGACGCGCTATCCGAACAGCAAGTACGTGCCGGACGCGACGCTGCGCATGGCCTATCTGGTCAATTCGATGGCGGCCAACGAGGTGCACGTTGCCCGCTACTACCTGCGGCGCGGTGCCTATCTGTCGGCCGCCAATCGCGCGCAATACGCGGTCAGCAATTTCCAGCAGTCGCCTTCGATGGAAGAGGCGCTCTACATTCTGGTACGTGCCTACGACGAACTGGGCATGACCGACCTGCGCGACGACGCCGACCGCGTCCTGCAGAAGAACTACCCGAACAGCGATTTCCTCGTGAATGGCTTCAAGGACGGCAGGGACGATCCCTGGTGGAAGCTCTGGTAGCACGATCTGCCGCGCCGGATGACAAGTCCGGCACAGCGCTTCACTGATCGCGAGCAAACCGCCGTGCACCTGAAGCGGTAGCATCGGTCCAACCAACACAGCGGAGGGGACTGCCATGTACAGCAAAGTGCTGCTCGCCTACGACGGCTCCGAATCGGGTCGTCGTGCATTGCTCGAATGCGCCGACATCAACAACCTTCTGAACGCGCAGATCCATCTGCTGGCGGTGGCGCCTGTCGCCGCCACGCTGTTCGTGGCGGAAGGTTTCGTCGCCGACATCCCGCAGGAAGAGGAAAACGAGCGTTTCGCCGCCGTACTGAAAGAAGGGCTCGAGCAACTCGAGGCACGCGGCGTCAAGGCCGAAGGTCACCTGGTCACCGGTGACGCGGTACGTGAAATCAGCCGGCTGGCACGAGAACTGCGGGTCGAACTGATCGTCGTCGGGCACACGCACCACAATTCCCGTCTGGAACGCTGGTGGAAGGGGTCGGTCGGCGCGTCTCTGGTCGAGGAATCCCCCTGCAGCATCCTGGTCGCGGTACAGCAGCCGGCGTGAACGCGGCGCGCGCGCCATCGGCCACCGCGCTCGGAAACGGGACGGACTGGCAGCAGTATTCGGTACTCGTGGTCGATGATGAGGAAGGCATGCGCAGCTTCATCACCCGCGCACTGGGTACACGCTGCGGTCTGGTCGAGGCGGCAGACAGTGTCGAAACGGCACAGCAGTTGTTCAGCCGCCTTCATTTCGACCTGATCATCCTCGACATCACCCTGCCCGGCCGCAGTGGCCTCGAATGGCTCGGCGAGCTGCGCGATCAGGGACAGCAGTGCGACGTGATCCTGATCACCGCATTCGCCGACATCGAAACCGCGATCCACGCGCTGCGCGCCGGCGCATCGGACTTCATTCTCAAGCCTTTCCGTGTCGACCAGCTGATGAACGCGGTCGACCGCTGCTTCGACCGCGCCGGACTGCTGCGCGAAAACTACGTGCTGCGGCGCGAGATTGCCCGCCAGACGGAAGGCATCGAAGGCATGGTCGGCGAATCGGCGCCGGTGCGCGAACTCGCCACCCTGCTGCGCCGGATCGCCGGCATGCCGAGTACCGTGCTGCTGACAGGCGAGTCCGGCGTCGGCAAGGAAGTCGCCGCACGCGCGCTGCACCGGATGAGCGCGCGTGCGGCCGCCCCTTTCGTGCCGGTCAATTGCGGTGCCATCAGCGCCGAACTGATCGAATCGGAGCTGTTCGGGCACGTGAAGGGCGCCTTCACCGGCGCACAGGACAACTACCCCGGCCTGCTGTTCTACGCTCAGGGCGGGACGCTGTTCCTCGACGAAATTTCCGAGTTGCCGGCTGCGATGCAGACCAAGCTGCTACGCGTGCTCGAAGACCGCATGATCCGGCCGGTCGGTTCGACGCGCGAAATTCCGGTGGATATCCGCGTGGTCGCGGCGACCAACCGCGATCTGGCCGCCGAGGTGCGGGCCGGGCGTTTCCGCCAGGACCTGTTCTACCGGCTCGACGTGGTGCGCATCTCCATCCCGCCGCTGCGCGAGCGGCGCGAGGACCTGAAGCTTCTGGTCGCCCACTTCATGGCACAGCTTTCATCACGCTTCGGCGTGGCGCCGATCCCGCTCGATCGCGAAACCCTGGCCCGGATGGCCGGCTACGACTGGCCGGGCAATATCCGCGAACTGCGCAATCTGGTCGAGCGCGCGCTGATTCTCGGCTACTACCCGGCCGATTCGCTGACCTGCCTGACACCGCCATGGCAGGCGGGCGTCGAACGCACCGCGCTCGACGAAATCGAACGCAAGCACATACTTGGCGTACTCGCCGCCTGCGGCGGCAACAAATCCGAAGCCGCCCGCCAGCTCGGCGTATCGCGCAAGACCATAGAGCGCAAATGCACGCAGTGGGGTATCGCAGGATAAAGGCAACACAGAGCCGCCCCCTGCAGGGGCGAGCCATGCTCGCGATCCCCGCGCCGAACAATGATCAGCGACCGCATCGCGACCATGGGTCGCTCCTACAAAAACTGCGACCCGGTCAGGACTGTGGTGCAGCTCTCTGTGGGAGCGAGCCATGCTAGCGATTCCCCACATCGAATCCGCGTCGGACGATGATTCACATCCGCATCGCGACCATGGATCGCTCCCACAAAAACTGCGATGTCCTCCCTGTGGGAGCGAGCCGTGCTCGCGATCCCCCATGTCAATCCCGGGACCGCCGCCGATCCATGTCCGCATCGCGACCATCGGTCGCGTCCACAAAAACCGCGATGTCCCCCCTGTGGGAGCGAGCCGTGCTCGCGATCTCCCACGCCGTGCAGTCGCGACGCCAAGCCTCAGGCGATCCCGCACGGCGCCGGCTGCGCGTCGAGCAGCGCGCGACGGACTGCAGCGACGGCCGCGCCGTCTAGTTCCTGCACACGGCGGCCATGAGCGCACAGTGCACTGCGGAAACCGAGGTAGTCCGGTGCATGCGCGGCCAGTACGCCGACATGCCCGATGCGCAGCGAACCCGCCAGTCCGCACATCAGGCCACGGGCACGGGCACGGGCGACGAATTCCGCCAGCCAGGCATCATCGACCACATCGCACAGGCTGTGCCCCTGCTTGAACGCGGTATCGACCATGACGCCGTCGAAGCCGGCGTCGGCCACCGCATCGACCATCCGCGACGGCGGCGCGAGATCGGCGAACATGACCGCGACGCGGCGCACGCCGGGCAGCGCTGCGAGTGCGCCGAGACAGACCTGCACCGCGTCGTAGTCGCGGCCACCCTGCTCCCAGCCGGCCGGAAACAGACCGGCCTTGACGATATCGACGCCGGTCTCCGCAACCGCTGCCATCGCTGCCTGCACGGCCACGGCGTCCGGCCCGATGTTGCCGGCCGTGGCACTGGTCATGGCGCGACCGCCCACCCGGCGCACGACCGCGCGGATCACGTCCGGCGGCAGCGCACCGAGTGCACCGTCGGACGGCTGCTTCAGGTCGATCACCTCGACGCCGGCATCAAGCACGATCTGTGCTTCATGCACGTCGCGCACGCTCGCGAGCATGCGGATCACGACGACACTCCCGTGCGGTGCGCGTCTATCCGCTGCATCAGCCAGCCCCAGGCCTCAAGTTCGTCCGGGCCTGCCGTCTTGTCGATGGCGATCCGTAGATAGGCCAGCTCGGCATCGATCTTTTCCGGCGCCAGCATGTGCAGCCGGCTGACCAGGATCGCGGCCTCGATCACCGCCGAACGCGCCCGGTTGAAGCCGGGAAAGCGGCCATGGCCGGCCTCGTGCACGGTGCGGCAGAACAGCCGCGGACGCACCTCGTCATCCTCGACCTCGACCAGTTCCAGCTCGCGGTGCGCCAGGCTGTTCGCCAGCCGGACGCAGGGCACAGACTGCGCCGGCTGCACCGGCCAGTCGCGCCGGCCGGTCAGCACGCCGGCGAACACGCGCACATCATCGGTGAAGTTGACCACCGCCACACGCGTCGCCAGCACATTGTCCAGCGTGCCCGACGGCCGGAACGGCGACAGCACGGTCAGGCCGCGTTCCTCACGTATGCCCAGCGGCGTGATGTGCGGCCGTCCGGTCGCGTCGACGGTGGTCAGTATGGTTTCCCAGATCATGTTGCGTCCTGCCCTGCATCTCGTTCCACACCCGGTTCCGCATCCGGTGCTACTTCGCCGGAGCGAACCGGCGCGTCCTTCTTCGACTTGCGCCGGGTCGTGCTGCCTGGTGCGCGATGCACCTGCAGGTCAACCGGCTTCGGATCGACGGCGGCCCCCCAGTCCAGTTCCTCGTCCTGCGCGTAGCGCTTGCCCAGCTGCCAGGCGATCTGCGCGCGCGCCAGTTCTACGCCGAGGTAGAAGGCGTGGCCGCCGTCGGTTTCGACACCCAGCCGAGGGTAAAGGTCGAACGGATCGCCCGCGACATGATGACCGGCGCGGTTATATATATGCACGCCGTCTTCCGCCACCTGGATGCGGAAGTTGGCGTCGCGCACCGTCGCGGCCACCTCGGCGATTTCCTGCGGCGTGTCGGGAAACGGCCGGCGCGCGTGCGTGGTCATCAGCGCGCCGGAATAGTCGCGCGGCAGCGAATTGTCCTCGCGCGCGGCGAACATGATGCGGCGCGCCCAGTCCGCCTCGCGTACTGCGCGGCGCGCATGCGGGCTGACTTCGGTGGCCAGTATCGCGCCCACGCGCAGTTCGGAAATGATGCCCATCAGCAGCGCATTGATGCCGCTGGTGTCGGCGTCGGTCAGTTCGGTCAGATTGCCCACGCCCATCATGATCGGGATGTCCGGATGCGTGCGCCGCAGCTCGTGGTAGCGCACGATGGACGCGGTCAGGCCGAAGTGGATGGGCTCGAGTATCGGGTCCGCAAAAAATGGCTTGCCGCGCGCCTGCATCAGGTCGACCGAACGGCGCAGCGAATCGAGATCGCCCGGCGTGTTCGGAATCAGCACCGGAACCGCGTCGACCTCGTCGGCCACCCACAGCGTGTCCTCCCGCAGGCTGAGCAGGAAATCCGCCCCGGCGCGGGCGCCGCGCAGCAGGTCTTCGGTGTGCAGCGAATCGATGCTGACCCTGAAGCCTTCGGACTTGAGCGCGCGCACGCAGTCCTCCAGATGCGGAAAGTCGGTGTCCGGCAGGCAGCCGAGATCGATCACGTCTGCGCCGTCGCGCCGGTAGCGCTGCGCGCGGGCCAGCACGGCGGCAACATCGACGCGCGGCGCGTCGACGATCTCGGCGAAGATCATCACGTCGTGGCGCGTCAGATCCGCCACCTTCGCCTTGCGGCCGAAGTGCTGCGGCAGATCCTTCAGCTCCTCCGGGCCGCGCTGCACCGGAATGCCGTAGTGCTGCGCCAGCGCGTCCAGATCGCCGCGGCAGCGGCCGGGCACGACGATGCGGTCGGCATCGACCGGCACCGGCAGGCGGCGGCGGATCAGGTCGGCCGTCATCAGCCCGGCCACATTGATGCCGATGTCGAGCACGCTGGGCGCGAACGGCAGCGGCTGCATGTCGTCCAGGACGCGGTGCAGGCTCTTCAGCGCCAGATGGCCGGTCAGGAAGAGGATGCGCTCGACTGCGGCTTGTTCAGGCATGTTGGGGTCTGCTGACAGATGAACGTGGTCCACGCGCGAATTCTGTTGCGTCCGGATCAAGGCGGGCCGACGCCGGCTGACTGGCCGTCAGGCCAGAAGGCCCAACGCGGAGCCGGGCGCAACAGAACCCGCGCCCCTCGGGTTTGCGAGGTGCACGCCACGGACTGCGTTGCACTCCTCGTCGAGACAGCCAGTCTCGACTTCGTCGCGCGCCTTGCCCGTGGCGTGCGCCTTGCAAACGCGGATCTCGTTCATCTGTCAGCAGACCCCAATCTTTTTTGAAGCGCCTCGTGCAGCGCCTCGACGCTGTCGACGACGGTGACGCCTTCGAAGGTCGCCAGTTTCGCGGTGTGCGCGAGGTCGATGGCGCGCGGATACAGCGTCACCCATTCGCTCGGCGATTCGGTGATCACCACCGGCTCGCTGTCGCAGGCGAACACGATGATGGGGATGCGCAGCTTGCCGGCCTGCGCGAAGATGTTGGTCACCAGCGAGTCGGAAATGCCGAGCGCGCACTTGGCGACAGTGTTCGACGTGGCCGGTGCGATCACCACCGTGTGGTACTGGCCCTGATAGAACAGCCCGACCGGCGCGGCACTGGCCGTGTTGTCGCGGAACACGCGGTAGCGCTTCTTCATGTCGGCCAGCGGATAGCCGTACATGTGCAGCACCTCCTCGCCGGCACGGCTCAGGAACAGGTCGATGCCGTTCAGGGCTCCCCCGGCGGGTTCGGCCCGACGGCCGCCCGACAGCGCGTCGGCCAGTTCCAGCGATTCCCTCAGGAAATGCCCGGAACCGGTCAGACCCCAGGCGATGCGCGCATCGGGCAGCACCTCGGCTTCATCGGGAATGTCGTCCGGACGCGGATCAGAAGCCATCGCCGACCTGCGCATCAGTGTCTATGTCCAGCCTCTTCATCTTGCGGTAGACCGTGTTCCGGCTGACGCCCAGCTCGCGCGCGAGCCCGGCGATGTTCCAGCGGTGGCGGCGCAGTTCGCCCAGCAGCGCGTCGCGCTCGGCCGACTGCAGCGGATTGAGATTGCTCGGGACATGCGCCGGCGCAGCATGTTCGGCCGCCGGTCCGGCGGCTGCCGGCAAAGGTGCCACCGTCTCGGGTTCCGGCGCATCCAGCATTTCGGCCGGCATGTCGCGCAGCGTGATTTCGCCGCCGTCGCACAGCGCGACCAGGGTGCGCAGCACGTAGCGCAGCTGGCGGATGTTGCCGGGCCAGCGGAAACGGTCGAGCACCGCCATCGCCTGCGCGTTCAGCCGCAGCGGCGGGTGCCGGCCGGCGCTTTCCTCGGTCAGGCAGCGCTCGATCAGCGCCCGCCGGTCGCTGCGTTCGCGCAGCGGCGGCAGATTCACTTCCATGCCGCGCAGCCGGTAGTACAGGTCCTCGCGGAAACTGCCGTCGCGCACCATCGCGCGCAGGTCGCGGTGCGTCGCGCACACCAGCTGCAGATCGACCGGCACCGCGTTCTCGCCGCCCAGCGGCGTCACCTTGCGCTCTTCGAGCACGCGCAGCAGCCGCGCCTGAAGCTGCAGCGGCATGTCGCCGATCTCGTCCAGGAACAGCGTGCCGCCATCGGCCTGCAGCACCTTGCCGCGACGACCATCGCGGTTGGCACCGGTGAAGGCACCCTGGCGGTAGCCGAACAGTTCCGACTCGATCAGCGCCTCCGGCAGCGACGCGCAGTTGATCGCGACGAAGGGGCCGCGCGCGCGCTGGCTGGACGCATGGAAGGCCCGTGCGAACACCTCCTTGCCGGTACCGGTCTCGCCGGCGATCAGCAGCGGAATGTCGCGGTCGAGTATGCGCATCGCGCTGTGCACATTGCCGGCCATGCGCAGATCGCCCAGATCCAGCTCGGCCAGCGCCTGCGCCGCGGATGCCGAATCGGCGGCGCGCGCGC
>DATCUL010000023.1:0-11365 GCA_036567405.1 Methyloversatilis sp.
CTGGCGCCGCACGGCCGCGTGCTGACACTGGTGAAGCCGCAGTTCGAACTGGGCCCGGACGCGCTGGGCAAGGGCGGCATCGTGCGCGATACGGCACAATACGCGGCCCTGGAGGTGCGCATGCGCACGTTCGCCGAAGCGAACGGTCTCATCGCACTGGACTATTTCGACAGCCCGATCACGGGCGGCGACGGCAACCGCGAATTTTTCCTGCATGCCGCGAAGCACCCCGGAACACATCACGATGAACGACTCGAACAAGCGCATCTGCAGCGTTGAATTCTTCCCGCCGGCGACCGACGAGGGCGCGGAAAAGCTGCGCGCCACGCGTCGCCAGCTGCGCCAGCTCAATCCGGCCTTCTTTTCGGTGACCTACGGCGCCGGCGGCACCACGCGCGACCGCACGCTGGAAACCGTGCTCGAGATGAAGGCCGAAGGCCTGAACGCGGCACCGCACCTGTCGTGCATCGGTTCGACCCGCGACAACCTGCGGCAGACGCTGGCGCGCTACAAGGCCGAGGGCATCCACCACATGGTCGCACTGCGCGGCGACCTGCCGTCAGGCGTGGTCGATCCGGGCGATCTGCGCTACGCCAACGAGCTGGTCGAATTCGTGCGCCAGGAAACCGGCGACTGGTTCCACATCGAGGTGGCCGCCTATCCCGAGGTGCATCCGCAGGCGCAGAGCGCCGAGAAGGACCTGCAGGCCTTCGTGCGCAAGATGAAGGCGGGCGCCGATTCGGCGATCACGCAGTATTTCTACAATACCGACGCCTACTTCGCCTTCGTCGACGACGCGCGCGCGCTGGGCGTCGATGCGCCGATCTTCCCCGGCATCATGCCGATCGCCAACTTCACCAAGATTTCGCGCTTCTCGGAAGCCTGCGGCGCGGAAATTCCGCGCTGGATGCGGCGCAAGTTCGAAGGCTTCGGCGACGACGCGGCATCGGTCAAGGCCTATGGCCTGGACGTGGTGACCACGCTGTGCGAGCGCCTGCTGGCCGGCGGCGCCCCCGGCCTGCACTTCTACACGCTGAACCAGGCCGGACTGACCTCCACCATCTGGCAGCGGCTCGGCCTCTGATTCCGCCCACCGGAGCTCCGCCATGCGCATCCTGTCCGTCCTCGCACTGATCGTCGCCCTGTTCGGCGGCTACACCTGGGTCGTGCTGAACTGGAGCTATTCCAGCGGCGAGCGCGCCGGCTACGTACAGAAGTTTTCGCACAAGGGCTGGCTGTGCAAGACCTGGGAAGGCGAACTGGCGATGGTGACCATGCCGGGCACGCTGACCGAGAAATTCGAATTCACCGTGCGCGACGCCGCCGTGGCGCAGAAGCTGAACGACAGCATGGGCCAGCGCGTTGCGCTGCACTACGAGCAGCACCTCGGCGTGCCGACCAGCTGCTTCGGTGAAACCCAGTATTTCGTCAGCGACATCCGCGTGGTCGACGTGCCGGACGGCGAAAGACACGCCGTGCCCGTGGTGCCGGTGCCCGCACCGGCTCCGGCGAAGTGAGCCAGCCGCCGCGCGGCCTCGCCCTGATGCTGGCGGGGCTGTCCGCCATCGGTCCGTTCGCGATCGACACCTATCTGCCGGCCTTCCCTGCGATCGCCGCCGACCTCGGCGCGAGCAAGGTCGAGGTCCAGCAGTCGCTGACCATCTATCTGGCCGCGTTCGCGCTGATGATCCTGTGGCACGGCGCGCTGGCCGATGCGCTCGGCCGGCGCCGCGTCGTGCTGGTTTCGCTTGCGATGTTCTGCGCCACCTCGATCGGCTGCGCACTGGCCACGCGCATCGAGCACCTGTGGCTGGCGCGCGCGCTGGCCGGCATGTGCTCGGGTGCCGGCATGGTGGTCGGCCGCGCCATCGTGCGCGACCTGTTCGAAGGCCCGCAGGCGCAGCGCCTGATGAGCACCATACAGATGCTGTTCGCGCTGGCGCCCGCGGCCGCGCCGGTCATCGGCGGCTGGGTGTTCGGTGCCTTCGGCTGGCGCGCCATATTCTGGTTCCTGGCCGGCTATTCGGCGCTGCTGTGGCTGATCTGCCTGATGCGCCTGCCGGAAACGCTGGATCCGGCACACCGGCGCAGCCTGCATCCGGTGAAACTGGCGCGTGACTACGCGCACATGTACGCCCACCCGGCGCTGCTGGCGCTGGTGATCGCGGTGTCGATGAATTTCGCCGGTTTCTTCCTGTACGTGCTGTCGGCGCCGGTCTTCCTGATGGAGCACCTCGGCGTGTCGCCGCAGGGCTTCGCCTGGCTGTTCGGCCCGACCGTGGCCGGCATGATGACCGGCTCGTGGATATCCCGCCGGCTGGCCGGACGCATGGCACCGATGCCTCAGCTGAAACTGGCCTACACCCTCATGCTGGTCGCTGCCGCCGTCAACGTCGTGCTCAATCTTCTGGTGCCGGCCAGCCTGCCCTGGGCGGTGCTGCCGGTCGCGCTGTACAACATCGGCCAGGCCATCGCAATGCCCACGCTGTCGCTGCTGGCGCTCGATCTGTTTCCGCGCGCGCGCGGCATGGTGTCGTCCTGCCAGGGCTTCTCGCAGTCGCTGACCAATGCGCTGGCGGCCGGACTGGTGGTGCCGCTGCTGTGGGGCGAGCCGCTGCATCTGGCGGCCGGCATGGCCGGCTTCGTGCTGACCGGCTGGATCGCCTGGCTGCGCTACCGGCGGCTGCAGCCATGAACCGGCGCTATCAGGTGCGCAGCCGCGTCGAAGCCGCCGGCTGGGTACACGAGGTCTTCGACAGCACAACCGGCGCCGCCGTACTCGAAGCCCATCCCGACCTGTCGTGGTGCTTCGACGGCGCTGCCATGCTCGAATCCGGCCTCGGCGTGGATGAGACGCTCGAACTGCTGGCGATACGCCCGATCGGGAAGAAATGTGGCTGCTGACCGGCACCCGGCCACGAAACCGCTTATTGTTATTGCGCCGCAACATCGACTTGACGTGGGTCAATCCAGTCATCCGGACGCTGGCTTAGCGTACTAACATTGCGACACGCAGGCGTCTGCAGAAACGAGCGGCGCGCGCTGTCCAGCCATTCATACATCAAGGAGCAAAACCATGAACTCCCTCCGTTCCGCACTCACCGCCGGCCTGCTGATGCTGGGTACCGGCAGCCAGCTGGCGCTGGCCGATGCCGCCAAGGACACCGAAATGCTCAAGCTCGCGAGCACCAGCGGTTGCCTGACCTGTCACCACATCGAACCGGGCAAGCTGCCGGACGGCCGTGCTCCGGTCGGCCCGGCCTGGCGCGACGTGGCAGCCAAGTACAAGGACAACAAGGACGCGCAGAGCCAGCTCACGCAGATCGTGATGCAGGGCTCCAACCCCTATTCCAGTCACTGGAAGGGCAAGGTGACCGGTCTGGCGATGCCGCCCAACGCCGTCGCGATCACCGAAGCCGATGCTTCGAAGCTGGTCGGCTGGATCCTCTCGCTGAACACGAAGTAAACCTGCCGGGGCGGGCACGGCGCGGCACTTAGCCACCGCGCCCGCCTTGACTTGAAACGCGTGCACTCTTAATGTGCGCGTTCGCGCCGATTTGAGCTTTCAGCTTGCGGGCGCGTTATAAATGCAGCTAAAGCGCGTTACGACCCGTCGGTACGCTCCCTGCGTGCGACGGGTTTTTTGCTTTTGCGGCCGCCACCGCATGCCGTCCTTCGCCGTAGCACGGAGACTTCGATGATCCGCCCCGACTGTACCGACCTGCTGAAATCCCTGATGGCCCGCCGCATCCTGCTGCTGGATGGCGCGATGGGCACCATGGTGCAGCGGCACAGGCTGGTCGAGGCCGACTATCGCGGCAGCCGCTTCGCCGACCATCCGAAGGACCTCAAGGGCAACAACGACCTGCTGCTGCTGACCCGGCCGGACGTGATCCGCGGCATCCACGCCGCCTATCTCGAAGCCGGTGCGGACATCATCGAAACCAATACCTTCAACGCGACGGTCATTTCTCAGGCTGAATACGGTCTGGAAGCGGTGGTGCATGAACTGAACGTGGCCGGCGCCCGGCTGGCGCGCGAGGTGTGCGACGAATACACCGCGAAGAATCCGGACAAGCCGCGCTTCGTCGCCGGCGTGCTCGGCCCGACTTCGCGCACCTGTTCGCTGTCGCCCGACGTCAACGACCCCGGCTACCGCAACGTCAGCTTCGACCAGCTGGTCGACGACTACGTCGCCGCCGCGCGCGGCCTGACCGAGGGCGGTGCCGACCTGCTGCTGGTCGAAACCATCTTCGACACGCTGAACGCCAAGGCCGCGCTGTTCGCGCTCGAAAAGTTCTTCGACCAGGCCGGCCGGCGCTGGCCGATCATGATTTCCGGCACCATCACCGACGCCTCCGGCCGCACGCTGTCGGGCCAGACGGCGGAAGCGTTCTGGAATTCACTGCGCCATTCGAACCCGATCTCGTTCGGCTTCAACTGCGCGCTCGGCCCGAAGGACATGCGCCAGCATGTCGAGGAGCTGTCGCACCTGGCCGATACCCACGTGTCGGCCCACCCGAACGCCGGCCTGCCGAACGCCTTCGGCGAATACGACGAGACGCCGGCCGACATGGTGGCGCACATCCGCGAATGGGCGCAGTCCGGCTTCCTGAACATCGTCGGCGGCTGCTGCGGCACCACGCCCGACCACATCGCCGCCTTTGCGCAGGCGGTGGCGGACATCGCGCCACGCCGCGTGCCGGAGATCGAACGCAAGCTGCGCCTGTCCGGACTGGAAGCGTTCAACGTCGGCGCCGACGCGCTTTTCGTCAATGTCGGCGAGCGCACCAACGTGACCGGCTCGAAGGCGTTCGCACGCATGATCCTCGAGGGCCGCTTCGACGACGCGCTCGCGGTGGCCCGCCAGCAGGTCGAGAACGGTGCGCAGATCATCGACATCAACATGGACGAGGCGATGCTCGATTCGGTCGCCGCGATGGAGCGCTTCCTCAAGCTGATCGCCTCCGAACCGGACATTTCGCGCGTGCCGGTGATGCTCGACTCGTCCAAGTGGAGCGTCATCGAAGCCGGCCTGAAGTGCATTCAGGGCAAGGGCGTCATCAATTCGATCTCGATGAAGGAAGGCGAGGCCGAATTCCTGCGCCAGGCCCGGCTCGCGCGCCGCTACGGCGCGGCAGTCATCGTGATGGCCTTCGACGAGCAGGGTCAGGCAGACACCTACGCGCGCAAGACCGAAATCTGTGCCCGCGCCTACAGGCTGCTGACCGAGAGCGTGGGCTTCCCGCCGGAAGACATCATCTTCGACCCGAACATCTTCGCCATCGCGACCGGCATCGCCGAGCATGACAACTACGCAGTCGACTACATCGAGGCGGTCGGCTGGATCCACAGGAACCTGCCTTACGCCAAGACTTCGGGCGGCGTGTCCAACGTGAGTTTCTCGTTCCGCGGCAACGACCCGGTGCGCGAAGCCATCCACACCGTGTTCCTGTACCACGCGATCCGCAACGGCCTGTCGATGGGCATCGTCAACGCCGGCCAGCTCGGCGTGTACGAGGACATTCCGCAGCCGCTGCGCGACAAGGTCGAGGACGTGGTGCTGAATCGTCACCCCGGCGCCGGCGAGGCGCTGGTCGAATTCGCCATCACGGTGAAGGGCTCGGCGCGCGAGAACGAGAAGGACCTGGCATGGCGTGCCTGGCCGGTGGACAAGCGGCTGGAGCACGCGCTGGTCAAGGGCATCACCGAATTCGTGGTCGAGGACACCGAGGAGGTGCGCGCACGGCTGGCCGCCGAGGGCAAGCCGCCGCTGGCGGTGATCGAAGGCCCGCTGATGGCCGGCATGAACCATGTCGGCGACCTGTTCGGCGCCGGCAAGATGTTCCTGCCGCAGGTGGTGAAGTCGGCACGCGTGATGAAGCAGGCGGTCGCCCACCTGCAGCCCTACATCGAGGCATCGAAGAAGGTCGGCGAAACCAAGGGCCGCGTCGTCATGGCGACGGTCAAGGGCGACGTGCACGACATAGGCAAGAACATCGTCGGCGTGGTGCTCGGCTGCAACGGCTATGACGTGATCGACCTCGGCGTGATGGTGTCGTGCGAGAAGATCCTGAACGCGGCGCGCGAACACAAGGCCGACGTGATCGGCCTGTCCGGCCTGATCACGCCGTCGCTCGAGGAAATGAGCCATGTCGCTTCGGAAATGAAGCGCGAGGGCTTCGACATTCCGCTGCTGATCGGCGGTGCGACGACCTCGCGCGCGCACACCGCGATCAAGATCGCACCCAACTACGACCAGCCGGTGGTCTATGTGCCGGACGCCTCGCGCGCGGTCGGCGTCACCACCAGCCTGCTGTCGGTCGATCACCGCACGGCCTTCGCCGCCGAAGTCGCGGCCGACTACGTGAAGATCCGAGAACAGCACGCGGCGAAGAAGGGGCAGAAGCTGGTGTCGCTGAACGACGCGCGCGACAACGCCTACTGCTGCGGCTGGGGCACCGAAGTCATTCCCGACCGCCCGGCCAATCCGGGCCGCCACGTCATCCTCGATCAGGACCTGGCGTCGCTGGTCGACTACATCGACTGGGGCCCGTTCTTCCAGACCTGGGAACTGTCCGGCCCCTACCCGGCCATCCTCGACGACGAGGTGGTCGGCGAGGAGGCGCGCCGGCTGCTGGCCGACGCGCAGGCCATGCTGAAGCAGGTGATCGACGGGAAGTGGCTGACCGCACGCGCGGTCTACGGCATCTGGCCGGCCAACAGCCGCGGCGACGACATCGAGTTCTACACCGACGAGACGCGGCTGAACACTGCGCTGGTGTGGCACAACCTGCGTCAGCAGCACGAGCGCCCGGCCGGCAAGCCGCACTACTGTCTGGCCGACTTCGTCGCGCCGCGCGCCAGCGGCGTGGCCGACTGGGCCGGCGGCTTCGTGGTCACCGCCGGCATCGGCATCGAGGAAAAGCTGGCGGAGTTCCACAAGACCCACGACGATTACAGCAGCATCATGCTGAAATCGCTGGCCGACCGGCTCGCCGAGGCCTTCGCCGAATGGCTGCACGCACGCGTGCGCCGCGAGGACTGGGGCTACGCGCCGGCCGAGACGCTGGACAACGCGGCGCTGATCGCCGAAAAGTACCGCGGCATCCGCCCGGCGCCGGGCTATCCGGCATGTCCCGACCACACCGAGAAGCGCGCACTGTTCGACCTGCTCGATGCCGAAGCGGCGATCGGCGTGTCGCTGACCGAAAGCTACGCCATGCTGCCGACCGCCGCGGTCAGCGGCTTCTACCTCGCGCACCCGGATGCACAGTACTTCGCCATCACCAAGGTCGGTCCCGACCAGGTGGCCGATCTGGCGGCGCGCAAGGGCCTGCCGGAACCGGTCATGAAGCGCTGGCTGGCGCCGGTGCTCTGAGCGTCGACGACGCCCGGGTCAGCCGCCGGCCGGCAGTTCGTCCGGCGGCAGGTCGAGTGCCTGGAACACCCTGAGCGCCGCCCAGGCGTCGTTCGCCGCGTACAGCAGCTGCGCGGCGTTCAGCGCCGGCAACGACCAGTTCGAGGTGGTCACCGACTTCGACTTGCGGAAGTTCTGGCCGAGCACCACGCCGACGGCGGCGCGCACGCCGATGGAGTTGTTGTAGCCGCGCTTGCGGAACACGCGGTCCAGATCGACCAGCCCGCGCAGCGGCACGCCGAACCTCGCATGCACCTGCGCGCGGTCCGAACTCAGCCCGAAACCGATCTTCAGGACGTCCTCAGCGTGCAGCAGGTCGGCCAGCACCGGGCGGCAATCACGGTGGTGCAGCTGGAAAATGAAGGCCTTGTCGGGCAGCGCGAACTGCACCACGTGCGGCCCGCTGCTGATTTCGCCGGTCTTGAAGGTCGGCTTCGATTCGGTGTCGAAACCCACCTGCCGCGCCGCCCGGATTTCCGCGGCGGCAGTAGCGAAATCGGCTGGCGTGCCGGGTACGAATATGCGCTCCAGCGTCAGGCCGGCGAACGGCGGCAGCAGGTCTGTTTCCGCCTTTGACGGTCCGGTCTGTCTCATTTCTCTTGCGTCCTCGTGCCTTCCGGCATCGCGCCGGCAGATCGGAAATTCCGGCGCAACGATAGCAGACCGCGGGGACCGGACAGGCAGGCGCCTGTCCGGCAGCCGCCGCCTCAGCCCTTCAGCGCAGCATGGCTGGTCATCAGGTTGCGGTAGTCGGGGATGTGATTCGACAGCAGCGTCGCCAGCCCTTCCACGTCGTTGCGCCAGTCGCGGTGCAGTTCGCAGGCGACGCCGAACCAGTTGATCAGCTGCGCACCGGCCTGCGACATGCGGTCCCAGGCCGAGTGGCGGGCGAGGTCGTTGAAGGTGCCGGACGCGTCGGTCACGACGAACACGTCGAATCCTTCCTCGATCGCCGACAGTGCGGGGAAGGCGACGCACACTTCGGTCACCACGCCGGCGATGATCAGCTGGCGGCGGCCGGTGGCCTTGATCGCCCTGACGAAGTCCTCGTTGTCCCAGGCATTGATCTGGCCGGGACGGGCGATGTAGGGCGCATCCGGGAACAGTGCCTTCAGTTCCGGCATCAGCGGTCCGTTCGGGCCCTGTTCGAAGCTGGTGGTCAGGATGGTGGGCAACTTGAAATACCTGGCGAGGTCGGCGGTGGCCAGCACGTTGTTGCGGAACCGGTCCGGATCGATGTCGCGCACCAGCGACAGCAGGCCGGCCTGGTGATCCACCAGCAGCATCACGGCGTCGTCCTTGTTCAGCTTCTTGTAGGTCCTGGTCATGACTACTCTCCTTGCAGTTGGGATTGGGTGCCTTTGGCCTTTATGGCTCGCGGCGGAGTGGCCCCTGCGCGCCCCGGTGCGCGCAGGGGATGAAACGGATCAGGTCGTCGCGGCTGCCTCGAAGCGGCCGCTGTTGAAATCGTCGATCGCCTCGCGGATTTCCTCCTTCGTGTTCATCACGAAGGGGCCGTAGCCCGCGATCGGTTCGTCTATCGGTTCACCGGCCAGCAGCAGCACGACGGCATCGCTGTCGGCGACGATCGAAAAACGGCTGCCTTCGCGGTGGTACAGCGCCATCTGCGCCTCCCGCACCGGCTGGTCCTCGCCGGTGCGCACGCTGCCGTGCAGCACGACCAGCGCCAGCGTGTGACCGTCCGGCACCGCCAGTTCGATGGCGGCGCCCGCCTTCAGTTTCAGATCCCACACATCGACCGGCGTGAAGGTGCGTGCCGGGCCTCGGTGGCCGGCGCCGTCCTGAACGTACTCGCCGGCGATGACGCGCAGATGTCCGGCGCCCTCCGGCAACCCGACCACCGGAATGTCATGCTTCGACAGATGCTGGTAGCCGGGTGCGGCGCGCTTGTCGCGGGCCGGCAGGTTCACCCACAGCTGCACCATTTCCAGCGGGCCGCCGCGGCGGGTGAAGTCCGGCGAGTGGAATTCCTCGTGGATGATGCCGGCACCGGCGGTCATCCACTGCACGTCGCCCGGGCCGATCGTGCCACCGCCACCGGCCGAATCCCGATGCGCCACTTCGCCGTCATAGACAATGGTGACCGTCTCGAAGCCACGGTGCGGATGTCGGCCGACGCCGCGCGGCGTGTCCGACGGCTCGAACTGCGCTGGACCGGCATAGTCGAGCAGCAGGAAGGGGCTGACATGGCGCCCCAGCGAGTCGTACGAAAACAGCGAGCGCACCGGAAAGCCGTCGCCGACCCAGTGGCTGCGCGGTGCGCTGTAAATCCCGGAAACCTTCTTCATGGCCGTTCTCCTGTTCGGGGCTCCAGCGGAACCCGACGTCATGGATCAATCATATGAACAGAACGAATATCGCGGTAGATGGCAAAATTCCACCTCAGAGTTCCACTAATAGAACGATTGGAGCTGCAATGCAGGATCTGAACGATCTTTTCTTCTTCGCGCGCGTGGTCGAGCACGGTGGTTTCGCACCTGCGGCGCGCGCGCTGGACATGCACAAGTCGAAGCTGAGCCGGCGCGTGGCGCTGCTCGAAGACCGGCTGGGCGTGCGTCTGATCCAGCGCTCGACCCGGCGTTTCGCGGTGACCGACGTCGGGCAGGACTACTACGGGCACTGCGTGGCCATGCTGGTCGAAGCCGACGCGGCGCAGGAGGCGGTCGAGCGCTCGCGCGCCGAACCGCAGGGCATTGTCCGTCTGGCCTGTCCGACCGCACTGCTCGACTATCAGGTGGCGGACATGCTGGCCCGCTTCATGGTCGAGTGCCCACGCGTGCAGATCCATCTCGAAAGCACCAACCGGCGCGTGGACGTGATCCGCGAAGGCTTCGACCTCGCGCTGCGGGTGCGCTTTCCGCCGCTCGAGGACACCGATCTGGTGATGAAGGTGCTCGGCACCAGCCGCCAGTGCCTGGTGGCGCATCCGCAGCTGCTGGCGCGCACCGGTAGCACACCGGTACCGGCCGATCTGGCGCAGTTGCCCAGCGTCGCCTGGGGAGCGGCGCAGCGCGGGCACGAATGGCAGCTCGAAGGACCGGACGGCGCAACGGCACGCGTGCTGCACACGCCCCGTCTGGTGACAGACGGGCTGGAAGCGCTGCGCAGCGCAGCCCTGCACGGCGTCGGCGTGGCCCAGTTGCCGGCCATGATGGTGCAGCAGGATCTGGCGGACGGACGGCTGGTCGAGGTGCTGCCGCGCTGGGCCCCGCGCAGCGGCATCGCGCATCTGGTGTTCCCGTCGCGCCGCGGCCTGCTGCCGTCGGTGCGACGGCTGGTGGACTTCCTGGCGCACGAATACGCGGCACTTGCCACGGCTGACCCGCCACCCGGTGCCGATACCGCTCAACCGGCGGCGCCCTGACGGTAACATCGCCGGCTTCGTCAGCCCGCCGCGCCCCCATCCGGGAAAAATCCGATGTTCAGCACACTGAAAGACCTGTTCGACAGCTTCGTCTCGCCGGCCGCCGCCGATGCCGCCACCACGTCACACCAGCTGCAGCTGGCCACCGCCGTGCTGCTGGTCGAGGTGATGCGCGCCGACACGCGGATCGACGACACCGAGCGGGCTGCGGCGATGGCCGCCCTGCGCGAGCGCTTCGCGCTGGCCGACGACGAGATCGCGCGCCTGCTCGAACTGGCGACCCATACGGCGCGCGAGTCCTACGATTACCAGCGCTTCACCTCGCAGCTGAACCGCACGCTGGATCTGCAGCAGAAGGTGCAGATCGTCGAATACCTGTGGCAGGTCGCCTACGCGGACGGCCATCTGCAGGCACACGAAGAGCATGTCATGCGCAAGATTGACGACCTGCTCTACCTGCCGCATGCGGACTACATCACCGCCAGGCTGCGCGCGCGCGATGCCGCGGGCGTGCGCTGATCGCGATCCGGAACGCGTTCAGGCGACCCGGCCCACGCCCG
>DATCUL010000024.1:0-2983 GCA_036567405.1 Methyloversatilis sp.
CCGGTGTCGAGCCAGGCGTGGCCGCGGCCCATCACCTGCACGTCGAGCGCGCCGCGTTCCAGATAGACGCGGTTCAAGTCGGTGATTTCCAGCTCGCCACGCGGTGACGGTTTGAGCGATTTGGCGATGTCGACGACCTGCTGGTCGTAGAAGTACAGACCGGTCACCGCGTAGCGGCTGCGCGGCTTGGCCGGCTTCTCTTCCAGGCTGACCGCGTGCCCGTGCGCGTCGAACTCGACCACGCCGTAGCGTTCCGGATCGGTCACCGGATAGGCGAACACCGTGGCGCCGCTGGTGCGTGCGCTGGCCGCCTTCAGGTCATCAGCAAATTCGTGTCCGTAGAACAGGTTGTCTCCGAGTACCAGCGCCGAGGGCGAGTCGCCGACGAAGTCCTCTCCGATCAGGAAGGCCTGCGCCAGACCGTCCGGGCTGGGCTGCACCGCGTATTCGATGTTCATGCCCCAGTTCGCGCCGTCACCCAGCAGCGTTTCGAAGCGCGGCGTGTCCTGCGGCGTCGAGATGATCAGCACGTCCCGTATGCCCGCCAGCATCAGCGTGCTCAGCGGGTAGTAGATCATCGGCTTGTCGTAGACCGGCATCAGCTGCTTCGATACCGCGATGGTAACCGGGTGCAGCCGGGTGCCCGAGCCTCCGGCCAGAACGATGCCCTTGCGTGTCATGGGTAGTACTCCTGATGTCAGCGAATCGGGTTCGAGGGTTCGACCGCCGGCGGCTCAGCCGACGGCGGTTCGGCCATTCAGAGGATTTCGGCCAGCATGCGATCGACGCCCTGCCGCCAGTCCGGCAGCACGAGTCCGAAGGTCTCGCACAGCCGGCGCGTGTCCAGGCGCGAATTGAGCGGACGCGCCGCCGGCGTCGGGTAGTCGGTGGTCGGGATCGGCACGATGGCCTCGTCGGCAACGCGGATGTCGTGGCCCGCCGCGCGGGCGCGTGCGATCACGTGGCGCGCGTAGCCGTGCCAGGACGTCTCGCCCGCCGCGACGCAGTGATAAAGACCGGCCAGTTCGGGTCGCGCGCGCAGCGTGCGCACCGCGTGCGCCGTGACGTCGGCCAGCAGTTCGGCGCCGGTGGGTGCGCCGATCTGGTCGGCGATCACGGTCAGCCGATCCCTTTCCTTCGCCAGCCTGAGCATGGTGCGCGCGAAGTTGCCACCGCGTGCGGCATAGACCCAGCTGGTACGCAGGATCAGGCTGGTGGCGCCGGAAGCAGAGATCGCCTGTTCGCCTTCGAGCTTGGTCCGGCCATAGACGCTGAGCGGATTGACCGGTGCGTCCTCGGCTCTGGCGACCTCGCCGCTGCCGTCGAACACGTAGTCGGTCGAGTAATGAACCAGATGCGCGCCCAGCGCCCTGGCTTCCTGCGCAATGCGTCCCGGCGTGACCGCGTTGATCAGGCGCACCAGATCCGGTTCGCTCTCGGCGCGATCCACTGCGGTATGCGCGGCGGCATTGACGATGAGGTCGGGCGCGACCTTGCGCACCGTGGCGGCGACGGCGTCCGGCTGGCTGAAATCGCCGCACAGTCCGGCAGACTCATCGAAATCGAGCGCCACCAGTTCGCCCAGCGGCGCCAGCGCGCGCTGCAGTTCCCAGCCGACCTGACCACCCTTGCCGAACAGCAGTATCTTCATGCGCCGGCGCTCTGGCTGCCGTACTGCTTGCTGACCCACTCGCGATAGCCGCCGCTGAGCACGTTCTGCACCCAGGGCTGGTTGTCCAGATACCAGCGCACCGTCTTGCGGATGCCGGTTTCGAACGTTTCCGCCGGCCGCCAGCCCAGTTCGCGCTCGACCTTGCGCGCATCGATCGCGTAGCGGCGGTCGTGACCCGGGCGGTCCTTCACGTAGGTGATGAGCCGGCTGTAGGGGCCGGCCGCATCCGGTCGCATCTCGTCGAGCAGCGCACACACGGTATGCACGATGTCGATGTTGGGCTTCTCGTTCCAGCCGCCGATGTTGTAGGTCTCGCCGGGGCGCCCGCGCGCGAGCACCTCGCGGATGGCCGAGCAGTGATCCTTCACGTACAGCCAGTCACGGATCTGCCGGCCGTCGCCATACACCGGCAGCGGCTTGCCGGCCAGGGCGTTGACGATGAGCAGCGGAATGAGCTTCTCCGGAAAATGGTACGGGCCGTAGTTGTTCGAGCAGTTGGTCGTGAGCACCGGCAGTCCGTAGGTGTGATGCCAGGCGCGCACCAGATGATCGCTCGCCGCCTTGCTGGCCGAGTACGGGCTGTTCGGCTCGTAGGCGTGGGTTTCGGTAAAGGGCTCGTCGTCCGGCCCGAGCGACCCGTAGACCTCGTCGGTACTGACATGGTGAAAGCGGAACGCCGCCTTCGCGGCATCGTCGAGCCCGCTCCAGTAGCCGCGCGCCGCTTCGAGCAGCGTGAAGGTGCCGGTGACATTGGTCCGCATGAATTCGCCCGGGCCATGAATCGAGCGGTCCACATGCGACTCTGCCGCGAAATGCACGATGGCGCGCGGACGGTGTCCGGTCAGCAGCCGGTCGACCAGGTCGCGGTCGCAGACGTCGCCATGCACGAACACGTGGCGCGCATCGCCTTCGAGCGACACTAGATTCTCGCGGTTGCCCGCGTAGGTCAGCGCGTCGAGATTGACCACCGGCTCGCCGGTCGCCGCCAGCCAGTCCAGTACGAAATTGCTGCCGATGAAACCGGCTCCGCCGGTTACCAGGATTGTCATGATTCGAGCACTCGTGCGATTCCGGAAGCCGATACTTTACGCGGCATGGATGACGTTACGAAGTGCAGGTTGCACGACCCGTGCGCATCGCTGCTAGCGCAGAAGCTTCACCACCGGATCGGCAAACGTCCCCTCGATGCTGACCGGAGCACGCGGCGCGGCAACTGCCATGACAACGCGGTGGCCGAGAGTTTCTTCCAGCTGCTCAAGCGCGAACGGATCAAGCGCAAGATCTATCCGACGCGGGCAGACGCGCGTGCCG
>DATCUL010000025.1:0-5600 GCA_036567405.1 Methyloversatilis sp.
CGGGTGGCACATGATGGCATCACCTGCGCGGGCGTTGGCGATCCAGCGTTCGAGCCGTCGCCGGTAGGCGGCGCGGTCGCCATCGAAGCCATAGGCGCCGAGCAGCCGCGGCGTGATGTGCAAGCCGGCCGCCTGCGCCAGTCCGGCCAGTGCCCGGGCACCGAGGCAGGCAATGAACAGCGGCTTGGCGCCATCGCCCGGCCGGGCACCGCTGACGCGGATCAGCGGCAGGCGACCGGCGTAGCGCGTGGCCAGCACGTCGATCAGCGCGTCGCGGATCTGCGGCAGCTGATGCACATGCTGGTGACCGTCGACGTAGTCCGGGGCACGGCCGGTGCCGTCCTCGAACAGCGCGCACTGGGTGGCAATCTCGTCGCGCAGCAGTCGCGCGTCTAGCCGGCGGGCCAGGCTTGCGGCGATCAGTGGCCACAGCCCGCGACGCTGCGGCGAAAACTCGGTGAAGTCCAGATGCAGGCCGAAGCCGGCGTGCGAGGTGTGCGGTCCGATACGTGTGGCAGCGGCCGGCCAGCCCGCTGCGCGCGTCATGCAGCCGGCACCGGACAGACGGCCGGCATCGATCAGTCCGAGTACGGCGTCATCGACGGCCGGGGTGTATCCGTAATCGTCGGCGGTCAGGTACAGCGCTTTCATGCCGTCCTGTGTGCGAATGCCCAGTAGCGGCCGAGAATGAACGTGCTCATGGCGACGAACACCAGCACGATGCCGAGCGCGATCCACAGCGGCAGCGGCGTCAGGCGCAGCAGCGCGGCCAGCATGATCTGGTTGCCGACGAAGGCGGTGCAGGACACGGCGAACAGGCGTGGCAGCGCCTGACGATGACTGGCCCGCGTACCCGCGAACGACCAGCGGCGGTGGCCGGTGTAGCTGACCGGAAATGCGCACAGGAAACCGATCAGATTGGACCAGGCCGGATCGATGCCGGTGGCGAAATCCACGCCCAGCGTCACGAAGTAGTGGGTGGCGGCGGCGCAGCCGCCGACGATCAGGAACAGCAGGACCGAGGTGCGCATGTTCAGTCGTCCTGCCGCTCGCGATCGCCACGGACGACTTCGGCGACGACATAGGGCGGGCGCCCCTTCACTTCTTCATATACCCGCGCCAGATATTCGCCGAGGATGCCGATGAACAGCAGCTGCACGCCGGAGAAGAACATGATGCTGACCACCACGGTCGGCCAGCCGGGAACATCCACGCCGAGCAGCATCTTCTCCACCACGATGTACAGGCCGTAGGCGAAAGCCATCGTCGACAGCGCCAGGCCGGTCAGGCTGGCCATGCGCAGCGGCAGCACGGAAAAGCTGGTCAGCCCGGTCCATGCCAGCCGCATCAGGTTGAGCCGGTTGAAGGTCGTTTCGCCCGCTGCGCGCGGCAGCGGCGTGTAGGGCAGGCCGATGGAGCGGAAGCCGACCCAGGCGTACATGCCCTTCATGAAGCGCTGGCGTTCCGGCAGCGCCAGCAGCGCGTCGACCACGCAGCGGTCCATCAGCCGGAAGTCGCCGGCGTTCGGCGGTATGTCGAGCCGGCCACCCATATTCATCATGCGGTAGAACAGCCGGGAGCCGACGCGGTTGAACAGGCCCTGCTGGTCGCGGTCGGCGCGCACCGCGTAGACCATGTCATAGCCCTCGCGCCAGTGCGCCAGCATTGCGCCGAGCAGGTCGGCCGAATGCTGGCCGTCGGCGTCCATGCACACCACGACGTCGCCGCGCGCGTGCTGCAGTCCGGCCGAAATCGCGGCTTCCTTGCCGAAGTTGCGCGAGAAGCGCACCAGCGTCACCGGCAGACGGTCTGCACAGTCGCGGGCGATCCTTGCAGTGGTGTCGCGGCTGCCGTCGTCGACCACCACGATCTCGTAATGCGGCACCAGCGCCGACACCTGGCGGGCGATCATGTCCAGCGTGCCGCGCAGCGCGCCGGCCTCGTTGAACGCGGGCACGACGATGCTGACGCAGCGGGGTGTGCCGCGGCTTGGCGGGGCAGGGTTCGGATCGGACGGATTCGGGGTCATCGGATGCGGGCGGCGGTGCAATGCAGAGAGGCCATGTCCATGAGTGTAACGGTCAGTTCCGGTTACGCAGGACCTCGGCTGCGCGCATGAAGGTCTGCATCAGCCGGGGCGCGACGTCCATCGGGACTTCGGTGGCCTCGATCGCGTGCACCATGCAGCGCAGCCAGGACTGCACCTCGGCCGGACCGATGGCGAGGTGTTCGTGGATGCGCCGCAGGTTCGCATGCCCGGTGCGCTCGGCGTAGTGACGTGGACCGCCGAGGAAGCCGCACATGAATTCGAACTGCACCAGCCGCAGATGGGCGCCATCGAGCCCCTGTTCGAGGTGCATGCGATGCAGCGCTGCGCCGTCCGGGTGGGTTTCCACGATGTCGTAGAAGGTGTCGACCAGCCGGCGCAGCGGCGCCTCGCCGCCAAGTTGCCGGAACAGGCTGGGCTGCCGGGGCGTGACGCTGTTCATCGGATGCAAGCAGGATCTCCGGAAGAGGGCTGGCGGCGCATGCCGGCCGCCGACCGCATTGTAGTGGGTGCCGGGCGGCGAACGACTTCGTTGCCGGCCCCGGCAGGGATAAGCCGGCGGCTGCGGGCCAAACGACCCGTCCTTGCGGAAAGGTGTCGCCCGCCCTACGATGCGCGCGCTCGGCCATGTGTCGCGAGGCGACACGCGGACTGCCGCATCCGGCATGGTCTGCACCCCGAAGTTCCGAAACAAGCCGGTATCGAACGAAGCACATGCGAATTCTGCTCGCCTTTGGCCGCGCCTATCCGGCGCGTACCCTGATGATGATGGCCAGTCTGCTGCTGGCCGGCGTGGCCGAGGGCGTCGGCCTGACCACGCTGCTGCCGATGGTGTCGGTGGCACTCGGCGAGAGCAGCAAGTCCGGTCTGGCCAGGCATGTGCTCGATGCGCTGAATGCGGTCGGGCTGCAGCCCGAGGTCGGCACCCTGCTGGCTGTCATCGTGGTCGGCATGACACTCAGCAGCCTGCTGATCATGGTGGCCAACCGCCATGTCGGCTATGCGGTCGCGCACATGGCAACCGATCTCAGGCTGGAACTGATCCGCGCGCTGCTGGGCAGCCGCTGGGAGTATTACCTTCGCCAGCCGACCGGTGCGCTGGCCAATGCGGTGGCCAGCGAATCCTACCGGGCGTCGACCGGCTACGAGCATGCGGCGAACGTGCTGGCGCTGGCCATCCAGGCCTTCGTCTATGCGGTGATCGCGCTGCTGGTGTCCTGGCAGGCCAGCGTGGTGGTGCTGCTGCTCGGCGGTACATTGCTGGCGGCGCTGTCGTATCTGGTGCGGTCGTCGCGCCGCGCGGGCAAGAAGCAGACGACGCTGATGCGCGAACTGCTGGCCTATCTGACCGACGTGCTCGGGTCGGTGAAACCGCTGAAGGCGATGGCCAGGGAGGGCGTGGCCGATGCGCTGCTGCGCAACCAGAACAAGCGGCTGAACCGGGCGATGGAACGTGAGGTGCGCAGCCGCGAGGCGCTGCGCGCCATGCAGGAACCGACGCTGGCGATGCTCGCCGCCGGTGGCCTGTACGTCGCGCTGGTGATCTGGAAGCTGCCACTGGCTTCGGTCATGGTGCTCACCTTCCTGCTGCTGCGGGTGCTCGGCCTGCTGCACAAGGCACAGCAGCGCTATCACCGCATGGCGGCGCAGGAAAGCGCGTTCTGGTCACTGCGCGGCCTGATCAATCAGGCGCAGGCCGAGGCCGAGCCAGCCAGCGGCGACATCGTGCCAAGCCTGGTGCAAGACATCCGCTTCGAGCAGGTGAGCTTCGGCTATGGCGACCGGCAGGTGCTGAACGAGGTCGACCTGACCCTGCCGGCCGGCTCCTTCACCAGCCTGATCGGCCCGTCCGGCGCCGGCAAGACCACTATCCTCGACCTGCTGTGCGCGCTGCTGACGCCGCGGTCGGGGCGGATACTGGTGGACGGCGTGTCGCTCGATACGCTGGACCGGCGGCAGTGGCGCCGCCTGATCGGCTATGTGCCGCAGGAAACCCTGCTGCTGCACGACACCATCCTCACCAATGTCACGCTCGGCGATCCGGCGCTGACAGCAGCGGACGCCGAGCGCGCATTGCGTCAGGCCGGTGCCTGGGACTTCATCGAAGCCCTGCCGGAAGGGATGCAGACGGTGGTCGGCGAGCGCGGCGGGCGGTTTTCGGGCGGTCAGCGCCAGCGCATGGTGATCGCGCGCGCGCTGGCGCACGATCCGAAGCTGCTGATCCTCGACGAGGCGACCAGCGCACTCGATCCGGAGTCGGAAACGGCGATCAGCGCGACGTTGCGGGCACTGACGCCGGGTCTGACCGTGGTGGCCGTGTCGCACCGGCCGGCGCTGATCCACATCGCGGACCGGATCTATCGCCTCGACGCAGGCCGGCTGTCGCTGGCCGGTGAAGCCGGTGTCGCCGCGCCAGGCGCGGCACAGGCCCACGCCTGAGGCGGTTCAGCGCTCGAAGCCGCGCTCCCACGCGCGATGGTTGCGACGCGCGTCCTGGATGAAGGGTGACCAGCTGATCAGCCGCAGCACGATGCGGTTGAGCAGCGAACCCGGCCAGCGCAGCGGACGGCGCACGTCGAGGAACAGCACGACGCGGGTACCGTCAGTGTCGTTCCAGACCTGATGCTTGTAGGTGTCGTCGAACACCATGCACTTCCCGGTTTCCCAGTGCCGGGTTTCGCCGCCGACCTCGATGCGGCAGGCGGTGTTCGGTTCCGGCACGATCAGCCCGAGGTGGGCCCGCAGCAGGCCGTTGTATGGGCCGCGGTGCAGCGGAATGTGCTTGCCCGGCGCCAGAATCGAGAAGAACGCGGTGAACATGCCCGGCACCGCCTTCACCAGTCGTTCGGTTTCCGGGCAGCGCAGGCAGTTGCCTTCCATCCGGTAGCCGTAGGCGTACATGAAGTAGGTCTTCCAGCGGTCGTCCTGGGTCAGCGTGACCTGGTCCTTGGAAATTTCCTGGAAGCTGGGCAGGCGGTCCTGCACTTTGAGCACCTGCTCCAGTTCCTTCCGGATCACCGGCCAGTTCGCTTCGAGATCCTTCGCCCAGGGGAACTGGCGGCTGTCGAGAAAGGGCGTGTTCTCCACCGTCGAGTAGCGCCGGATCAGGCGTTCCAGGCGCTTGATGATCCACAGGCCGACGGCGACGCTGGGCCGGTGTTTTTTGCGTTTGCGGGACATTTTTTGTGGGCGGTCGCTTGCCGCCGGTCTAGGGCACGGGGAAATCCGCGTGCATTCTCGCCACCGGCCGCGCGCCGGTCAACGCAGGCGTTTCTGGCGCAGCAGCCGCCACAGCAGCGGCCAGCCGAAAATCAGCGGATGTCGCCGCAGCCGCGGTGTCACCTCGACCGGGTGGCCGGTGTGCCGTTCCAGCTTCCAGGCGAGGTAGTCGATGCCGTTCTCGAAGGTGAGTACCGATTTCATCAGTCGCGCCACCTGCAGCACCCGGCCTTGCAGCCGGCGCAGCGTCCATCGGCGCCGGCCGCGCTGGCGCTGCGCCGGCGACAGCGCGTTCCGGTAGCAGCCGTCGGCGAGCTGCTGCAGGCCTTCGACG
>DATCUL010000026.1:0-2337 GCA_036567405.1 Methyloversatilis sp.
CGAACACGTTGGCATGGCGTTCGGCCATCGCGGTCACGCGCGGCCATTGTTCGATGTTGACCGACACGCAAAGCGCGTGGCTGACCCGCAGCGCCTTCATGTTGGCGAGCAGTTCGTCCTCGCGCGCGGCCAGGTCGGGAAAGTCGATGTGACAGTGTGAATCGATGAACATGTAAACCGTTGCAGGATGAATCAAAGAGTGTGCGTCTGGCGGGTGGACCCGAGGTGGGCGCCGATGGCCGCCTCGATCTTGGCACGCGCGGCACGGCTGCTCTCGTCGTCGCCGAAGCGCAGTCCTATGCCCTGCTGCTTGCCGCCCTGTGCGTCAGCCGGCGTCACCCAGGCAACCGTGCCCTGTATCGGCAGTTTCGCCGGATCGTCCATCAGTTGCAGCAGCAGGAAAACCTCGTCGCCGATGCGATAGCTGCGGTTGGTCGGCAGGAAGATGCCGCCTCCCTTCAGGAAAGGCATGTAGGCCGCGTACAGCACCGACTTCGAATTGACGGCCAGCGACAGCACGCTGCGCCGGCTGCCTGCCTGCATCTGCGGTTCGCTCATCTAGGACTCCTCGTCCGGCCCTTCCGGCCCGGAAATCAGCGCTGTGCCCGGAACAGCCGGGCATAGCGCATCAGCGTGTCTTCCAGGAACAGGCGGGCATTCAGCGGGTGATGCGCCAGTGCCCTGACCTTCAGCAATTCATTGTACCCACGCAAGACAGTGGCCACGTCGCTGCGTTCCGCCAGCGCCTGCAGCGCAGCGCGCCTTCCGGTAAAAACGCGCGGCGCGCCGGCCTGCGCCTGCAGCGCGAGATCGGCCATCCAGCGCTGCAGCCAGGTCACCAGTGTCGGCAGGTCGGTCAGTCCCGGCTCACCCTTCTTGCGTCCCTGCAGCCAGCCAGCCCAGCGCGCGGCCACTTCGAGCGGTGATGCCAGCGCGTTCTTCGATACATCATCGACAAATTGCGACTGGATTTGAGCCTCGCGCGAACTGGCCAGATCGCGCGCATGCAGCGGTGCGCCAGCGCACAGCGCCAGGGCGTCGCCGGCGTCGGGCACGCCCTGGGCAGCCAGCCAGGCCAGCGACTGTTCGATGGAGGGCTGCTGGAAAGGCAGCAGCCGTGTCCGGCTGCGTATCGTCGGAAGCAGATTTTTAGGGTGATCAGAAATCAATAAAAACAATGTTCCTGCCGGCGGTTCTTCAAGTACCTTGAGAAGTGAATTCGCGGACTCCGAGTGCATCGCTTCGGCCGGATAGAGCAGCACGATGCGGCGGCCGCCCTGATGCGAGCCGACACCAAGCCGGTCGATCACCGAGCGCACCTGGGCGATGCGGATCAGCTTCGACTTCGCCTTGCCACCGTCGGACTCGTCCGCCGCATCCTCGCCATCCTCGCCGTCGTCGTCGAGCGCCTCGGGTCGGACCAGCAGCAGGTCCGGGTGATTGCCGGTCGCGATCAGCCGACACGACGCACACTCGCCGCACGCCTGCTGGCTGTCACGGGCGCGCTCGCACAACAGGCGCGCAGCCAGCGCCTCTGCGAACTCGCGTTTGCCCAGTCCGGCCGGGCCGGCCAGCAGCAGAGCGTGCGGCAGTGTGTCCAGCGCAGACGTGAGCTGATCCCAGTACGGTTTTAGCCAGTCATAGGTCATTTATTTACAGTAACTTGAGAGAATATCTTCAAGTTGAATGGAAACGTCGGCCGGCGTCCGGGACGCGTCAAGCACGCGCAGGCGCTGCGGCTCTCCGGCGGCACGTGCAAGATAGGCAGCCCGCACGCGGTTGAAGAAATCGGCCTGTTCCCGTTCGAAGCGATCCGGATCGCCGCCGCTGGCGGCGAGACGCTGTGCCGCGACTTCGCACGGCAGATCGAACAGCAGCGTCAGCCCCGGTTGCAGTCCGCGCTGTACCCAGGTCTCGAGCGCTTCGAGGCGCGTGACGTCGATGCCGCGGCCACCACCCTGATAGGCGAAGCTGGCGTCGGTGAAGCGGTCGCACAGCACCCACTCACCGCGTGCCAGCGCCGGTTCGATCACCTGCGCCAGATGTTCCCGCCGCGCAGCGAACATCAGCAGCGCTTCTGTATCGGCATGCATGGCGTCGCGCAGCAGCAGCGCGCGCAGCGCTTCGCCGAGTGCGGTGCCGCCCGGCTCACGCGTCAGCAGCACGACATGGCCGCGCGCGCGCAACCAGTCCGCCGCGTGTGCGATCTGCGTGCTCTTGCCGGCACCGTCCATGCCTTCGAATGTGATGAAGCGATTGTTTGGCATCGGAATTTCAGTTGCTTGCCGCCCTGGCTGGGCGGCGCTGGTAACGGTCGACGGCGACCCTGTGCTCGGC
>DATCUL010000027.1:0-3969 GCA_036567405.1 Methyloversatilis sp.
GACGGGTCGTGCCCTGGCCATGGACCAGATCGTTGTCGACGATGCGCCGGCGCAGATCCTGGATCAGGTCGCCGTAGAGCGTCTGGCCGCCGAGCACCATCTTGAGTCCGTTGTAGTCGGGCGGGTTGTGACTGCCGGTGACGCTGACCGCGCTGTCGGTACCCAGGTCGAACGCCGCGAAGTAGGACAGCGGCGTCGGTACGCAGCCGATGTCCAGCACGTCGACGCCGGCCGCGTTGATGCCGGCCGCCAGCGCGCCGGCCAGTTCCGGTCCCGACAGCCGGCCGTCACGGCCGACCGCGATCGTCTTCTGGCCACGCTTGACCGCTTCGGAGCCGAGCGCGTGGCCGATCGCGCGTACCGCGTCGGCCGTCAGCGTCTTGTCCACGATGCCGCGGATATCGTAGGCCTTGAAAATTTCGGGTGCCGGGAAGGACATCAGGTTTCCTTTCTGTGTGGAGCAGGGAGCGATACCGCAATGCGGCAATTATCCGCGCCGGTTCATGACAGGGGCGCGAACCTGTGCGCACAAGCGTGCGCAAACCATCACTTTCCCGTGATCAGATTCGCTATGAAGGTGCGGGAAGCCGCCGGCCGGGGTGTTTCGCGCTCACCGTCCATCATGCCCAGGCCGAACACGTAGGCGTACAGCAGCAGGCTGCGGCAGGCCGCTTCGTCGGCGGTGTGGCCGGCCGCAACGAACAGCTTGCTGGCACATTCGAGCCGCACCGCATCGACCGCATCGATGATTTCCCGGGCACGTGCGTCGTGCCGCGCCCAGTCGCGGATCGCCAGTTCGATGCGCATGCCGCGCCGGTTGCGTGCCAGGCTGTAGGTGTCGATGACGTGATGCAGTTGCGGGATTTCATCGCCAGCGGCACATTGCGTGCGCTGCACAATGTCGTCGATGCGCCCGGCCCGCCAACTGTCGAGCACGGCGTCGAGCAGCTCCCGCCGGTCCTTGAAGTGCCAGTAGAAGCTGCCCTTGGTCAGGCCGATCTGGCGGGCCAGCGTTTCCACCTTGACGCCATCGACGCCGCTGTCGGCCAGGGTCTGCGTGGCAGCGCGCAGCCAGGTGTCGCGGTCGGTCTGGGGGCGGGCAGGCGGTTCGGTATCGGGCATGAGTGTATTCCGTTGTCGGGTCTTGACCGTCAGTGGAAGCATACGGTACCGTACGGAGATGGACATACGCATCCGTATGGATGCATTCGTGCCGAACGGTCAATGAAGTTGCAGTCAGCGCAGGAGGCGCAAACGATGAAGGTACTGGTCCCGGTCAAGCGGGTGATTGATTACAACGTGAAGATCCGCGTCGCTGGCGATGGCAGCGGTGTCGAAACCGCGAACGTGAAGATGTCGATCAATCCGTTCGACGAAATCGCGGTGGAAGAGGCTGTACGCTTGCGCGAAGCCGGCGTGGCGACCGAGGTCATCGTGGTCTCCTGCGGTGTCGCGGCCTGCCAGGACACGCTGCGCGCCGCGATGGCGATCGGCGCGGACCGCGCCATCCTGGTCAGCACGGAAGTCGAACTGCAGCCGCTGGCCGTGGCCAAGCTGCTGCGTGCAGTGGCCGAGCGCGAACAGCCGCAGCTGGTGATCTGCGGCAAGCAGGCGATCGACGACGACGCCAGCCAGACCGGCCAGATGCTGGCCGCGCTGCTGGGATGGGGTCAGGCCGCCTTCGCATCGAAGGTCCAGGTGGCCGACGGTCGCGCCGTGGTGACACGCGAGATCGACGGCGGTCTGGAAACGGTCAGCGTGGCACTGCCGGCGCTGATCACCACCGACCTGCGACTGAACGAGCCGCGTTACGCCAGTCTGCCCAACATCATGAAGGCAAAGAAGAAACCGCTGGACACGCTGACACCGGATGAGCTTGGCGTCGATGTGGCTCCGCGCCTGACCACGCTGCGTGTGGTCGAACCGGCGAAACGCCAGGCGGGCGTCAAGGTGGCCGATGTGACCGAACTGGTCGGCAAGCTTCGCAACGAAGCCAAGGTACTGCGCTGAGGAAGGGATGATGAGCATTCTGGTTATTGCCGAGCACGACAACCTGTCGCTGCGCCCGGCCACGTTGAACACGATTTCCGCCGCCGCGAAGCTGGGTGGCGACATTGCGGTGCTGGTCGCCGGCCACGGCTGCGCGGCGGTTGTCGCCGCGGCTGCCGCGGTTGCCGGAGTGACCACGGTGCTGAGCGCCGAGGCGCCGCACCTTCAGCACCCGCTGGCCGAGGACGTCGCCGCGCTGGTGGTGTCGCTGGCGTCCGGCTACACGCATGTCCTCGCGCCGGCCAGCAGCTTCGGCAAGAATTTCATGCCGCGCGTCGCGGCGCTGCTCGACGTCGCGCAGGTGTCCGACATCGTTGCCGTGGAATCGGCCGATACCTTCACCCGTCCGATCTACGCCGGCAACGCGCTGGCCACGGTGCAGAGCCGCGATGCGGTCAAGGTGGTGACGGTACGCAGCACCGCTTTCGATCCGGCGCCGGCGACCGGCGGCAGTGCAACCGTCAGCGCCATCGACGTGCCGGCTTCGGCCGGCCGCAGCAGCTTCGTGTCGCAGGAGCTGTCGCAGTCGGCGCGCCCGGAACTGGGCGCGGCACGCGTCGTGGTGTCAGGCGGGCGTGGCCTGGGCAGCGCCGAGAGCTACCACGGCGTGCTCGAGCCGCTGGCCGACAAGCTGGGCGCCGCGCTGGGCGCCAGCCGGGCAGCGGTGGATTCGGGCTATGCGCCGAACGACTATCAGGTCGGCCAGACCGGCAAGATCGTCGCGCCCGACCTGTACATCGCCATCGGCCTGTCGGGCGCGATCCAGCATCTGGCCGGCATGAAGGAATCCAAGGTGATTGTGGCGATCAACAAGGATCCGGACGCACCGATCTTCCAGGTCGCGGACTACGGTCTGGTGGGTGACCTGTTCGAACTCGTGCCAAAACTCGTGGCCGAGCTTGGGTAAGCCGGTTCGCCGCGAATGACGCGGCAAGGTCGTACGGCGCGGGTTTGCCCGCGCCGGATCCGCATCATCAGAACAAGGCCGCAGAGCCGACCGAGGAGTGAGCCATGAGTGAATACGTTGCCCCGCTGCGTGACATGCGTTTCGCGCTGGAGCTGGCCGGGCTGGACGCGGTGAGCGCACTGCCGGGACTGGAGGATTCGAGTGCCGACGTGGTCGACGCGGTACTGGACGAGGCGGCGCGCTTCGCCGGCGAAGTGCTGTCGCCGCTGAACCGGGTCGGCGACCGGACCGGAGCCTCGCTCGGCGAGGACGGCCGGGTGACGATGCCCGAGGGCTTCGCGGCTGCCTACCGGCAGTACGCCGACAACGGCTGGAACGGCATGGGCTGCGACCCGGAGCACGGCGGCGCCGGCATGCCGCACGTCGTCGTGGCGATGATCCAGGAAATGGTGATGGGTGCGAACATGGCGTTCTCGCTTTGTCCGCTGCTGACCGCAGGCGCGATCGAGGCGCTGTCGCTGTGCGGTTCGGACGAACAGAAGCAGCTCTATCTGGACAGGATGGTGAGCGGCCTGTGGACCGGCACCATGAACCTGACCGAATCGCAGGCCGGCTCCGATCTGGCCGCGGTGCGCACGCGCGCAGAACCCCGGCCCGACGGCAGCTGGCGCGTGTTCGGGCAGAAGATATTCATCACCTATGGCGAACACGAGCTGGCCGAGAACATCGTGCATCTGGTGCTGGCTCGTACGCCGGGCTCGCCCGAGGGCGTCAAGGGCATTTCGCTGTTCGTGGTGCCCAAGTTCATTCCGGACGCCGATGGCAATCCCGGTGCGCGCAACGATCTGCGCTGCGTTTCGCTGGAGCACAAGCTGGGCATCCACGCCAGCCCGACCTGCGTGATGGCCTACGGCGATGCCGGCGGCGCCACCGGCTGGCTGTGCGGCGAAGAGAATCGCGGCATCGAATACATGTTCATCATGATGAATGCGGCGCGCTACGCGGTGGGCCTG
>DATCUL010000028.1:0-4475 GCA_036567405.1 Methyloversatilis sp.
CGGCCAAGCCACTTGAGCCCGGTTTCGTTCATCAGCAGGAAGGTGCCATCGGGCGACAGGGAGTAGTAGGCGCACGGCGCGTGATCGTACAGGTCACGCTGTTCCGCCAGCGACGTGGCCAGCCTGGCTTCAAGCGACTTCCGCTCGGTGATGTCTCGGCCGAAACTCTGGATTTCCAGGCGCCGCCCATCGGCGTCGAAGAAGCCGCGGTTGGCGAACTGGCACCAGCGCACGTCGCGATCGGCGGTGAACATGCGGTTTTCGATGGTGACGACCGGATTCGCCGGAGACAGGGCCGACAACTGCTGTTCGATGCGTGCGATGTCTTCCGGCCAGGCCAGCGGGTGCCACGTGGTGCCGATGATGTCGGTGCGAGACTTGCCGAAGTAGCGGCAGTACGCGTCATTGACATAGATGACTGTGCCGTCGGCGCGGAAACGGCAGATCATTTCCGTCTGATCTTCCAGCATCGCCTGATGAAGGCCGTCGCTCTCGCCAAGCTCCGCCAGTGCGCTTTTCAGCTGGATGCGACTGGTCTGCAGCCTGGATACGATCAGTGCCACCAGTCCGGATGACACAAGGAAGGTGGCGAGGCCGAGGAAACCTTTGAAGTCCGTCTCCAGGCTCAAGTAGGGTGGCGTGAAGATGATGTGCGCAGCGGCCGCGCTCAGGCCGGCCATCAGCATGCCCGGGCCGGCGCCGACGACAAAGAAGGCGATGACCATGGCCGGGTAGAAGGTCAGGTAGGCGGCACCGCCGTCGATCGGGAGCGCGACGAAACGCAGCAGCAGCGCGATGCCGAAAATCGCGACCGCGAGCGCGTGGCGCCACGAAGCGGGCCAGCGTGCGTGGAGTTCTTCGATGATCCGGGTTGGGCTGCGCGTCGGGCTATCCATGCGCGGACGCCTTGATTTCCATGATGTTTGCTTTACGGCCGAAGTATCGCACGGTGGCGGCAGTTGCCCGAGGGCATGACGGCAAACCTCTGTGTCAACGACGCCTTATTGGCCAGGCAGCGGTGGCAGGCGGAACGGGTGGGCGGCCTCCCAGGCGCGCGCGGCGCGCAGCACCAGCACATCGGTACAGCGCCGCCCGACCAGCTGCATGGCGACCGGCAGGCCGGCGGCGGTGAAACCGCAGGGGACGCTCGCTGCAGGTTGCTGCGTCAGGTTGAACGGATAGGTGAAGGGCGACCATTCCCACCAGCGCGTGAGTCCGCTCTCGGGCGGGACTTCGTGGCTGGCGGCGAACGCGGTGGTGGCGAGCTGTGGCGTGACCAGCAGGTCGAAGTCGTCGTGCAGCAGGTTCATCCGCCGCGCCAGCGCTTCGCGCTGCCGTTCGATCGCGCGGTAGTGCAGCGCGGACATCGCGAAGCCGGGTGCGGCCAGGTCGCGCACCGGCGGATCGAGCAACGCGCGCTGTGCCTCCGTCATCGCTTCGAGGCCGATCGCCAGCGCGATCGACCACAGCGGCTGCATGATTGCGATCGGGTCTTCGAGTGCCAGGTCGATCTCCTCGACCTGGGCGCCCAGGGTGGCCAGTTCCGCCACCGCGGCATCGACGCACTCGGCCACGTCGGCGTCGACCCGCGCGTAGCCCAGTGTCCGGCTGTAGCCGATGCGCAGGCCGCGCAGGCTGCCATCGGGTGGCTGCGAGAAGTCGATGCCGTGCGACGGCATGGCATGGAAGTCGCGCGGCTCGGGGCCCGATATCACCGACAGCATCAGCGCCGCGTCATCGACGGTGCGTGCGATCGGTCCCTGATGCCACAAGGTGAGCGCGGGCGTATGAGGATGCACCGGCACCACGCCGAAAGTCGGCTTGAAGCCGAACAGGCCGCACATGGCGGCCGGAATGCGGATCGAGCCGCCGCCGTCGGTCGCCAGATGCAGCACACCCATGCCGAAGGCAGCGGCCACGGCCGCACCGCCGCTGCTGCCGCCCGGCGTCAGCGCCGGATTCCACGGATTGACGGTGACGCCGGTCAGCGGGCTGTCGGTGACACCCTTCCAGCCGAATTCCGGCGTCGTCGTCTTGCCCAGAAACACCGCGCCCTGTTCGCGCAGGCGTGCCACCGATGCGCTGTCCTCGTTCCAGGGCTGGTCCGGATCGACGGTCAGCGAGCCGCGCCGGGTCGGCCCGCCGCGGCACAGCAGCAGGTCCTTGACCGTGGTCGGCAACCCGTCGACCCGGCCGAGCGGCGCGCCTTTGAGCCAGCGCTGCTCGGAGGCGCGTGCCGCCGCCAGCGCCTGTTCGGCGCCGACCCAGGCGAAAGCGTTGTAGCGCGGCTGCAGGACGTGGATGCGGTCGAGCGCAGCGCGGGTCACGTCGACCGGCGACAGCGTTCCAGCGCGGAAATGCGCCAGCAGTTCTCGGGCGGACAGGGACAACAGGTCGTCGGTCATCGTTTGCTATTTGCCTGATCGGTCGGGATTGAAACGCGCCGCCGGACGGCCCGCACTGGCGCCGATCTGCGTTAATCTCGCGGTAAGGACCGGAGGATAGACTCCCGCCCGGGCGTTGTACCCGCCGAAGCACCTGTTGCCGCATCCACGGCGGCACCGCTGCCGCCATCACCCATATCCCCGAACAACCTGCCGGCCCGCGATCGCGCAGCCGGAACCGGAACAGATTCCGCATGAAGTTTACCGATCTCGCCGACGATCCCGAAGACGCCCTGCACAGCCCGGCCGAACGGGCCGCGGCCGCGTCGCGCAGCACCTGGGTCAGCGTCGCGGTCAATCTGCTGCTGACGGTCGCGCAGATCGTGGCCGGCATCCTGTCGCGGTCGCAGGGTCTGGTGGCCGACGGCATCCACTCGCTGTCCGACCTGGTGGCCGACTTCGTCGTGCTGCTGGCCAGCCACCACAGCAAGAAGGACGCCGACGAGGACCATCCGTACGGCCACCAGCGCTTCGAGACCGCCGCCTCCTTGGCGCTGGGGGCGCTGCTGCTGGCGGTCGGTGCCGGCATGCTGTGGTCGGCGGTGCACAAGATCAACGCGCCGGAAACGGTGCAGGAGGTTCACGTGACGGCGCTGTGGGTGGCGCTCGGTGCGCTGCTCGCCAAGGAAATGCTGTTCCGCTACATGCTGTCGGTCGCCAAGCGGGTCAAGTCGGGCATGCTGGTCGCCAATGCCTGGCATGCGCGGTCCGATGCGGCGTCGTCGCTGGTGGTCGGGCTGGGCATCGCCGGCAATCTGGCCGGCTATGCCATTCTCGACCCGATCGCCGCGCTCGTCGTCGGCCTGATGGTGGCGCGCATGGGCTGGGGCTTCGGCTGGGACGCGCTGCACGACCTGATGGACCGTTCGGTCGATGAGCAGGAAGTCGAGGCGATCCGCCGCACGCTGGTCGAGACGCCGGGCGTGAGCGAGGTGCACGATGTGCGCACGCGCAAGATGGGCGACATGATCGTGGTCGACGCGCACATCGAGGTCGACGCGTCGATCACGGTGGAAGAAGGGCATGACATCGCGGTGCGGGCGCGCCAGCGCGTGCTGCAGCGCCACCGTGTGCTGAACCTGATGACCCATGTGGATCCCTGGCGGCGTCCCGATCTCGACCACGCGGCGCCGGTGCCGCCGCAGTCCTGAGGGGACCGCGGCCGGCGCTGGCACGCGGCGCATCGCGAGCATGGCTCGCTCCTGCAGGGGCTTCGCGCGGTTGCCAGCCGTGGTGATGATCCGGTCGCTGGATTGCGGCTGGCACTGGTCACGCGGCGCATCACGAGCGTGGTTCGCTCCTGCAAAAACGTCGCGCTGTTGCCTTTTGTGGGAGCGAGCCATGCTCGCGATGCGGTCGCTGCATGACGGCAGGCCTTGATCCGCGGCGCCACGGGGCGCGTCGGAGGCAAGCGCCATCGTGCCGCCTGCCTCCGCTGTATCCTTGAACAAGGACATTCCGGGAAGGCCGCCCATGCGAATACTGCTGGTTGAGGACGATCTGGTGCTGCGCGTCGGCCTCAAGGAGGCGCTCGAACAGGCGAACTTCACGGTCGATCCGCTGGGCGCCGCGGAACCGGCCGAGGGTGCGCTCGGACTGACCACCTACGATCTGGCCATCGTCGACATCGGCCTGCCCGGCATGGACGGCTTCGAGCTGATACGGCGCATCCGGCGACGCGGCATGGATCTGCCGATACTGATACTGACCGCGCGCGACGCGCTGGAGGACCGCGTGGTCGGGCTGGACATCGGTGCCGACGACTATCTGGTCAAGCCCTTCCTGCTGCCGGAACTGCTGGCACGGATCCGCGCCATCACGCGGCGCAGCCGGGCCTCGGCCAATCCGCTGATCTCGGTCGGCGTGCTGACGCTGGACCCGGCCAACCACACGGCGGACATCGAGGGCAGTCCGCTGGAACTGACCGGCCGCGAATGGAGCGTGCTGGAGCAGCTGATGCTTGCCGCACCCAAGGTGATCGCCAAGCAGAAGCTGACCGACAGCCTGGGTCACTGGGACAACGAACTCACG
>DATCUL010000029.1:0-5541 GCA_036567405.1 Methyloversatilis sp.
GCTGCGCGCATTCCTCGGCCGTGAGCGCGGCATCGAGGAAAGGCTCCAGCCGGTCGAGCGGCAGGTGCAGCGTGTGCAGCACGAGATAGGCGGCTTCGTCGTAGGCTTCGACAAAGCCCTGGCCGAACGCCACGTCGGCGCCGCGCATGCGGCTCACCGCGTAGCGCAGCCAGTCGCGTACGGACATCAGTTCTTCGGGTGCGGTGGCAGTCATTGTCAGGCTCCGTGACCGAGCAGTCGGTCCAGCAGGTTTTCATGGATGTGCGACAGCGATTCGATGTCATCGACCGCCACGCATTCGTTCAGTTTGTGTATGGAGGCATTGCACGGACCGATCTCGACCACCTGGTCGCAGATGTCGGCGATGAAGCGCCCGTCCGAGGTGCCGCCCGAGGTCGACAGTTCGGCGTCGATGCCGGCCACGTCGCGGATGGCCGCGACAGCGGCGTCAACCAGCGGCCCGGGCGGCGTCAGGAAAGGCCTGCCGCCCAGCGTCCATTCGATGACGTGGTCGATGTGGTACCGCTCGAGCACCGCGGTCAGGCGCGCCTTCAGAGATTCCGGCGTACTGGCGGTCGAGAAGCGGAAGTTGAACCGGACGTCCAGCGTGCCCGGGATGACGTTGCCCGCGCCGGTGCCGGCACGGATGTTCGATACCTGCCAGCTGGTCGGCGGGAAATGGTCGTTGCCGTCATCCCACTGCGTGGCGGCCAGTTCGGCCAGTGCCGGCGCGAATTCATGAACCGGATTGCGTGCCAGATGCGGGTAGGCGATGTGCCCCTGCACGCCGTGCACCGTCAGGCGCCCGGACAGCGAGCCACGCCGACCGTTCTTGATCGTGTCGCCCAGCCGGGTGACCGAGGTCGGCTCGCCGATCACGCACCAGTCAATGCGTTCGCCGCGTTGCGCCAGGGTTTCCACCACGCGGACCGTGCCGTCGAGCGCCTCGCCTTCTTCGTCCGACGTCAGCAGGAATGCGATCGAGCCGGCGTGCGCCGGGCAGCGTGCGACGAAGCGTTCGGTCGCGGTGACGAATGCGGCGAGCGATGATTTCATGTCGGCCGCACCACGGCCAAACATGAAGCCGTCCCTGACGACAGCCTCGAACGGGTCGGAGTGCCACTGCTCGAGCGGGCCGGTGGGCACCACATCGGTGTGACCGGCGAAGCAGAACAGCGGGGCGGACTTGCCGCGACGCGCCCACAGGTTGGACACGCCGCCGCGGTCCATGCGTTCGAGCCGGAAGCCGACGGCCGCCAGCCGCGCGCCGATGAGGTCTAGGCAGCCGGCGTCGGACGGTGTGACCGAGCGCGCTGCAATCAGCTGCCTCGCCAGCGCCATCGTGGTTCCGGACATCCCGTCGGCAGCGGAAGCGCGCTCAGCGGTTGCCGTCATCGAGATTGAGCGAGAACTCCGCGAACGACGCGCCACCCGGCACCGTGCTCTCCATGTCGATGGCCGGCGCGTCCTGTTCTTCCGCCTTGGGCGTTTCAGTGACGCCGAACTGCGAATTGTTGATCAGCCAGGACAGATTGGTCGGCGAATCGGAATTGCCCAGCGCCTCGTCGAGCGTGATCTCGCCCTCACGGTACAGGCGGAACAGGTCCTGCTCGAAAGTCTGGGAACCCGGCGCCATGCTGCGCTCCATCGCCTCCTTGACGCTGTTGATCTCGCCGCGCTCGATCAGCTCCGAGATGTGACGGGTATTAAGCAGGATTTCGACCGCCGGCATCCGCCGTCCGTCCGGCTTGCGCACCAAGCGCTGCGAAATGACCGCCTTCAGCGTGACCGACAGGTCGAGGAACAGCAGCTGGCGGCTTTCCAGCGGGAAGAAGTTCATGATGCGGTTCAATGCATGATGCGCATTGTTGGCATGCAGCGTGGCCATGCAAAGGTGGCCGGTCTGGGCGTAGGCGAGCGCGGCCTGCATGGTTTCCAGATCGCGGATTTCACCGATCAGGATGCAATCGGGCGCCTGGCGCATCGCGTTCTTCAGCGCCGACGCCCAGGTTTCGGTGTCCATGCCGAGTTCGCGCTGATTGACGATCGACTTCTTGTGCTTGAACAGGTACTCGATCGGATCTTCCACCGTCAGGATGTGCCCCGACTTGTGCTGGTTGCGGTGGTCGATCATGGCCGCCATCGTGGTCGACTTGCCGGAGCCGGTCGAGCCGACCACCAGAATCAGCCCGCGCTTCTCCATGATCAGATCGGACAGCACCGGCGGCAGGCCCAGCGTGTCGAGCGGCGGTATGTCACCGAGGATGTAGCGCACCACCAGCGCGATGCTGCCGCGCTGCCAGAACATGTTGACCCGGAAGTTGCCCAGATCGCGCCGGCCGAACGACAGATTCAGCTCGCGCGTGGTTTCGAACTTTTCCTGCTGCTCCGGCGTGAGCATTTCATACGCCATGCGCTGGATGGTTTCCGGATCCATCACGCGCTGGTTGATCGGCACCGTCGTGCCCTGGATCTTGATCGCGATCGGCGCACCGGCCGATATGAAGATGTCGGAGGCGTTCTTGTCCGCCATCACCTGGAACAGCTTGTCTAGGATCATCGCTCGCCTCCGACCTGCGGCATTTCAGTGGATTCAGGCACGCAGCAATTCGTTGATGCTGGTCTTGGCGCGCGTCTGCGCGTCGACCCGCTTCACGATGACCGCGCAGTAGAGGCTGTACTTGCCATCGGCCGACGGCAGGTTGCCGCTGACCACGACCGAGCCTTCCGGCACGCGACCGTACATCACCTCGCCGGTCGCGCGGTCGTAGATCTTGGTGCTCTGGCCGATATACACACCCATCGAAATGACGCAGTTGTCCTCGACGATGACGCCTTCGACCACCTCTGAGCGGGCGCCGATGAAGCAGTTGTCGCCGATGATGGTCGGGTTGGCCTGCACGGGTTCAAGCACGCCGCCGATGCCGACGCCGCCCGAAAGATGCACGTTCTTGCCGATCTGCGCGCACGAGCCAACCGTCGCCCAGGTATCGACCATCGTGCCCTCACCAACGTAGGCGCCGATATTGACGTAGGACGGCATCAGCACGACGTTCTTCGCAATGAAGGCGCCGCGGCGCACGGAGGCCGGCGGCACCACACGGAAGCCGCCGGCGCGGAAGGCCGCGTCGTCGTAGCCGGCGAACTTCATCGGCACCTTGTCGTAGTAACGCGTTTCTGCGCCGTCGAGCACCGAGTTGTCCTGCAGACGGAAGGACAGCAGCACTGCCTTCTTGATCCACTGGTGGGTCACCCAGTCGCCGTCGATACGTTCGGCGACGCGCAGCGCGCCGCTGTCAAGTTGCGAAAGCACGAAGTCGACCGCTTCGCGCAGCTCGGCCGGTGCGTTCGACGGCGAGTACTGGGTGCGGTTTTCGAATGCGGTTTCAATGATTTGCTGTGCAGCCTGCATGGCGGAGCCCCGTAATGATGATCAGATTTCGAACTGGAATGGTTGCCGGGCCCTACAGGGCACGGCAGAAGCGCACGATGCGTTCGGCCGCCTGCAGGCACTCGTCGGCGCCGGCCACCAGTGCGATGCGGATGAAGCCGGCCCCCGGATTGACGCCGTGGGCGCTGCGGGCGAGGAAGCTGCCCGGCAGGACCGCGACATTATATTCAGCCAGCAGCCGCCGGGCGAACTCGGCGTCGTCGATCGGTGTGCGGGCCCACAGATAGAAGCTTGCGTCGGGCATCGGCGCATCCAGCACCGAGGCGATCAGCGGCTGCACGGCAGCGAATTTCGAGCGGTACTGGTCGCGGTTGTCGCGTACATGCGCCTCGTCGTTCCACGCGGCGACGCTCGCCGCCTGCACCGCCAGCCCCATCGCGCTGCCGTGATAGGTACGGTAGAGCAGGAAATTCTTGATCAGCCGCGCATCGCCGGCGACAAAGCCGCTGCGCAGGCCCGGCACGTTCGAGCGCTTGGACAGGCTGGAAAATACGATCAGGCGCTCGAAACCGGTGCGGCCGAGCCGGTGCGCCGCCTCAAGACCGCCGAGCGGCGGCGCGGACTCGTCGAAGTAGATTTCCGAATAGCACTCGTCCGAGGCGATGACGAAACCGTAGCGGTCGGCCAGTTCGAACAGCGAGCGCCATTCGTCGAGCGTCATCACCTTGCCGCACGGATTGGCCGGCGAACAGACATAGACCAGCTGCACGCCGGCCCACTCCGCGTCCGGAATGCGGTCGAAATTGCAGGCGAAGCCGTCGTCCGGAAGCTGGTTGTAGAAGCCGATGCGGGCGCCGGCCAGCAGCGCTGCGCCTTCATAGATCTGATAGAAAGGGTTGGGCGACAGCACCTTCGCGTCCGGACGGCTGGCGTCGATCACGCACTGGGCGAACGAGAACAGCGCCTCGCGCGAGCCATTGACCGGCAGCACCTGCGTCGCGGCGCTGACGGCCGGCAGGCGGTAGCGGCGCATCAGCCAGCTCGCGATACACTCGCGCAGCGCATCGAGCCCGGCGGTGGTCGGATAGACAGACAGGCCGTCGAGCGCGTCGGTCAGTGCGTCCTTGATCAGCTGCGGCGTGGCGTGCTGCGGTTCGCCGATCGACAGCCTGACCAGTGGAAGGGATGCCGGGCCGGTGACGCCGGCAGTCAGTGCCCTGAGCCGTTCGAACGGGTAGGGCTGGAGCGAGGCAAGATGCGGGGTGACGGGCAGCGCCCGTGAATTGTCGTTCTGCATGTAATGTCCGAAAAGCCGGCCTCGCCGGACAAGGCGCAGGCCAAAACACAACAAGTATACGTCCCATGCTCGCTTCCCGACTGCCCGATTCACGGCTGCTTCCCTCCGTGGCGCTACTTTGCGGCGCCGTCGTCTGGGGCCTCATCTGGTATCCCTACCGCGTGATCGAGGCGGCCGGCATGGGGGGCGTCACCGCCACCGGCATCACCTACGGCCTGGCCTTCCTGTTCGGACTGCTTCCGATGTGGCCGGTGGTGCGCACCATCCGGCCCAGTTTCTGGCTGCTGCTGCTCGCCCTGTCGGCCGCCGGCACCAATATCGGCTACGTGCTCGGTACGCTGGACGGTGTGGTGATGCGCGTGCTGCTGCTGTTCTACCTGTCACCGCTGTGGACCGTGCTGCTGTCACGTGCACTGCTCGGCGAACGCCTGAGCCGTGCCGGTGCCGGCGTGATCGGGCTGTCGATGGCGGGCGCCATCGTCATGCTCTGGCAACCGGCGCTGGGCTTCCCCTGGCCGGCGTGCGGCGCCGAATGGATGGGTCTGGGTGCCGGATTCTGCTTCGCACTGGCCAATGTGCTGGTGCGCCGCACCGCGCACATAGAAATCGAACACAAGGTGATGGCGGTGTTTGCCGGCGTCGTGCTGATGGCGCCGGCCGTGGCCTGGCTGCGTGGCGAATCGCCGGTCGCGCAGGCGGCGGCGGTCGGCGCCGACATCTGGCTGATGCTGGCCATCCTCGGCGCGGTGCTGCTGATCATCAACCTGGTCGTGCAATACGGCATCACCCACCTTAGCGCCAATGCCGCCATTTCGCTCTTCCTGTTCGAACTGGTGGTGGCCGCCGCGTCGTC
>DATCUL010000030.1:0-19308 GCA_036567405.1 Methyloversatilis sp.
GTCCGGAATTCATGCGGGCAATTCGCCTTGCCTGCCACGGCACAGAAGATACACCTCCGCGCTGCGATCGCGCGAACTGTCGGGTTTGCGCACTGCGACAGCGGAAAAAAGCTGCTCCATGTCGCGTCTGAGCGCTTCGAACCCCGAACCCTGAAAGACTTTTACGAGCATGTCGCCGCCAGGCTTGAGGTATTGACGCGAAAACTCGAGCGCCAGTTCGAGCAGATGGATGGAGCGGGCCTGATCGGTCACCGCGATGCCCGACAAGTTTGGGGCCATGTCCGACAAGACAAGTCCTACAGGCTTGCCTTCGAGTGCCGCGACCAGTTGTTCCAGCACCTCGTCCTCGCGAAAGTCGCCCTGGATGAAATGCACGCCGGGCACGGGTTCCATCGGCAAAAGGTCAAGCGCGATCACGCGTCCGCCCGGTGCAACCTTCTTCGACACCACCTGCGACCATCCGCCAGGCGTGCTTCCAAGATCCACCACGACCTTGCCCGGTGCCAGCAGATGATCCCGCTCGTCGATCTGCAGCAGCTTGAACGCGGCGCGCGAACGATAGCCCTGCGCCTGCGCCTGCTTTACATAAGGGTCGTTGATGTGGTCGTGTACCCATTGGCGGCTGGTTTTGTTCTTTGCCATGACTTAGACTTGCGCGCCTTTCAGGAATAACGCCATGCTGATTCTTTCGACTGACGAACGCCGCGCGCTGCGCGCCCGTGCCCACCCGCTGAAGCCGGTCGTGATGATCGCGCAGAACGGGCTGACCGATGCAGTACTGAAAGAGATCGAACTCGCGCTGTCGTCGCACGAACTCATAAAGGTTCGGGTGTTCGATGCCGAACGCGAGCAACGCGACGCCTGGCTCGTCAGTGCCTGCACGGCGCTGCATGCCGCACCGGTACAGCGGATCGGCAACATTCTGGTGCTGTACCGCCCGAATCCGGAACTGCATGTCGAGCGCCCGGCACCGGTACCGGTGCGCAAGACAGTTGCCAAACCGGCCGCCGGAAAACCGGTACCAACCCGCAGCATGCCGGCCAAGCCGGTAGCCGGGCGGCGCGGTGTCGCGCGCAATGCCAAGGCCACCGGTTTCAAGCCGCGCGGCCGCTGAATCCGGACTGCGCGCTCAGACGTAACGCACATCCACGATTTCGTACTCGCGGACACCACCCGGTGCCTGCACTTCCGCCATGTCGCCGGCGTACTTGCCGATCAATGCGCGGGCGATCGGCGAATTGACCGAAATCATGCCAGCCTTCAGATCCGCTTCATCGTCACCGACGATCTGGTAGCTGACCGGCTTGCCGGCCTCTACGTCCTCCAGATCGACGGTCGCACCGAACACCACCCGGCCTTCGGCATCCAGCGTCTTCGGATCGATGATCAGCGCATTGGCGAGCTTGCCTTCGATTTCCTGGATGCGCCCTTCGACAAAGCCCTGACGTTCCTTTGCCGCATCGTACTCGGCGTTTTCCGACAGATCGCCGTGCGAGCGCGCCTCCGCAATGGCAGCAATCACGTTCGGACGGTCCACGGTCTTCAGACGGTGCAGTTCCAGCTTCAGCTTCTCGGCGCCGGCGATGGTAAGAGGTACGCTCATATCAATCCATTTGCGCGTGCAGGGCCTGCAGCGCGTACGTTTCAAGTTCGGAAATACGCATGCCGGCACACGCGGCACGCGCCCCCTCGACGGTCGTGAACAGCGTGACCCGGCTGGCCAGCGCACTGGTGCGGATCGAACGCGAATCGTTGATCGCGCTGCGCTTTTCATCGACCGTATTGACGATGAAGGAAATTTCATCGTTCTTGATCATGTCGACGATGTGCGGACGGCCCTCGTTGACCTTGTTCACCGCAGTCACCGGCAGCCCGGCGGCAGCGATCGAGGTCGCCGTGCCACGCGTGGCCACCAGCGTGAATCCGAGGTCGTGCAGTTCGCGCGCCACATCGACCGCCTTTTCCTTGTCCGCCGGCCGTACCGAAATGAAGGCACGGCCGCTGCGCGGCAGCTTCACGCCCGCCGCCAGCTGGCTCTTGACGAAGGCTTCGCCGAACGTCCGGCCGACCCCCATCACTTCACCGGTCGATTTCATTTCCGGGCCGAGGATGGTATCGACGCCGGGGAACTTCACGAACGGGAACACCGCTTCCTTGACCGAGAAGTAAGGCGGCACGACCTCGTGCGTCACGCCCTGGTCGGCGAGCGAACGGCCGGCCATGCAGCGCGCCGCGATCTTGGCAAGCGGCAGTCCGCACGCCTTGGACACGAAGGGCACGGTGCGCGAGGCACGCGGGTTCACCTCCAGCACATAGACGGTGTCACCGTTGGCGCCACGCTGGATCGCGAACTGCACGTTCATCAGACCGACCACGTTCAGCGCGCGCGCCATCGCCTCGGTCTGGCGGCGCAGTTCGTCGCACAGTTCCGAAGTCAGCGAGAACGGCGGCAGCGAACAGGCGGAATCGCCCGAATGCACGCCGGCCTGCTCGATGTGTTCCATGATGCCGCCGATGATGACCTGCTTGCCGTCGGAGAACGCATCGACATCGACCTCGGTCGCGTCGTTCAGGAACCGGTCGAGCAGCACCGGCGAATCGTTGCTTACCTTGACCGCCTCGCGCATGTAGCGTTCTAGGTCGGCCTGCTGATGCACGATTTCCATCGCCCGGCCGCCCAGCACATAGCTAGGGCGCACCACCAGCGGATAGCCGATTTCAGCCGCCAGGCGCACTGCCTGGTCTTCGGCGCGGGCCGTGCGGTTGGGAGGCTGCTTCAGACCGAGTTCCTGCAGCAACTGCTGGAAGCGCTCGCGGTCCTCGGCCGCATCGATCATGTCCGGGCTGGTGCCGATGATGGGCACGCCGTTGGCTTCGAGGTCACGCGCAAGCTTCAGCGGCGTCTGGCCGCCGAACTGCACGATGACGCCGACCGGCTTTTCGATGGCGACGATTTCCAGCACGTCTTCCAGCGTCAGCGGTTCGAAGTACAGGCGATCCGAAGTGTCGTAGTCGGTCGAGACCGTTTCCGGATTGCAGTTGACCATGATGGTCTCGAACCCGTCCTCGCGCAGCGCAAGTGCGGCATGCACGCAGCAGTAGTCGAACTCGATGCCCTGGCCGATACGGTTCGGCCCTCCACCCAGCACCATGATCTTGCGTGCATTGGTCGGATTGGCCTCGCACTCGTCCTCGTAGCTCGAGTACATGTAGGCGGTGTCGGTCGAAAATTCTGCGGCACAGGTATCGACCCGCTTGAACACCGGCCGCACGCCCAGCGTCTGGCGGTGCAGACGCAGCGCGGTTTCGTCGCACTGGAACAGCTTGGCCAACCGGCGGTCAGCAAAGCCCTTGCGCTTGAGGTCGCGCATCGTGGCGGCATCGACGCTCTTCAGGCTGCGGCCGAAGAAGGCCCGCTCGGTCAGAATGATGTCCTCGATCTGCGCGAGAAACCAAGGATCGATCTTGGTCAGCTGATGCACCTCGTCCAGGCTCATGCCGTTGCGGAAGGCCTGGCCGACATACCAGATGCGATTCGGCCCGGGCAGCGCCAGTTCGCGCTCCATCTCGTCCTCGTCCGCCTCGATCTCGTCGAACCCGTAAACGCCGACTTCCAGCCCTCGCAGCGCCTTCTGCATCGATTCCTGGAAGCTGCGGCCCATCGCCATCACTTCGCCGACCGACTTCATCTGCGTCGTCAGGCGGTCATTCGCCTGCGGGAACTTTTCGAACGCGAAGCGCGGAATCTTGGTCACGACATAGTCGATCGACGGCTCGAACGACGCCGGCGTCGCACCGCCGGTGATGTCGTTCTGCAGTTCGTCCAGCGTGAAGCCGACCGCCAGCTTGGCGGCGATCTTGGCAATCGGGAAGCCGGTCGCCTTCGACGCCAGCGCCGACGAGCGCGACACGCGCGGATTCATCTCGATGACGATCATGCGGCCGTCGGCCGGATTGATCGAGAACTGCACGTTCGAACCGCCGGTGTCGACGCCGATCTCGCGCAGTACCGCGATCGAGGCGTTGCGCATGATCTGGTACTCGCGGTCGGTCAGCGTCTGTGCCGGCGCGACGGTGATCGAGTCGCCGGTATGCACGCCCATCGGGTCGAGATTCTCGATCGAGCACACGATGATGCAGTTGTCGGCGCTGTCGCGCACGACCTCCATCTCATACTCCTTCCAGCCGAGCAGCGATTCCTCGATCAGCAGTTCGCTGGTCGGCGACGCTTCGAGACCGCGCTTGCAGATCTCGACGAATTCCTCGTGGTTGTAGGCGATGCCACCACCGCTACCGCCCATCGTGAAGGACGGACGGATGATGGCCGGGAAGCCGATGCTGGCCTGCACCTGCAGCGCCTCTTCCATCGAATGGGCGATGCCGGAACGCGCCGAGCCCAAGCCGATCTTCGTCATGGCCTGCTTGAACTTCTCGCGGTCTTCCGCCTTGTCGATCGCTTCCTGCTTGGCGCCGATCAGTTCCACCTTGTACTTGTCGAGCACGCCGTGGCGCGCCAGATCGAGCGCGCAGTTCAGCGCGGTCTGGCCACCCATGGTCGGCAGTAACGCATCCGGGCGTTCCTTCTCGATGATCTTCTCGACCATCTGCCAGGTGATCGGCTCGATGTAGGTCACGTCGGCCATGCCCGGATCGGTCATGATCGTCGCCGGGTTGGAATTCACCAGCACGACGCGATAGCCCTCCTCGCGCAGCGCCTTGCAGGCCTGTGCGCCGGAGTAGTCGAATTCACAGGCCTGACCGATCACGATGGGACCGGCGCCGATGATGAGGATGCTGTGTATGTCTGTACGTTTGGGCATAGGGTGACTGATGATCCGTAAGGTGATGGGCGCGCCGGGCGCGCTGCGCTGTCACACGTCGCGGATCACTTCTCCATCATCTGGGTGAATCGGTCGAACAGGTAGGCGACGTCGTGCGGTCCGGGACTGGCTTCCGGGTGTCCCTGGAAACAGAAGGCCGGGCGGTCGGTCCAGGCCATGCCCTGCAGGCTGCCGTCGAACAGCGAAACGTGGGTCACGCGCACATTGGCGGGCAGCGTCGCAGGATCCACCGCGAAACCGTGATTCTGGCTGGTGATCAGCACGCGGCCGGAGTCCATATCCTTGACCGGATGGTTGGCGCCGTGGTGGCCGAACTTCATCTTCAGCGTCTTCGCTCCGGCTGCGAGGCCCATCAGCTGATGGCCCAGACAGATGCCGAAAGTCGGGATTTTCCGATCGAGGAAGGTGCGGATCGCCGAAATCGCGTAGTCGCAGGGTTCCGGATCGCCGGGGCCATTGGACAGGAACACGCCGTCCGGATTCATCGCCAGCACTTCGGCTGCCGGCGTCTGCGCCGGCACCACGGTCAGGCGGCAGCCGCGGCTGGCCAGCATGCGCAGGATGTTGCGCTTGACGCCGAAATCGTAGGCGACGACGTGATGCGGCGTCGCTGCCGGCGTCACGAATCCCCGGCCAAGCTGCCACTCGCCTTCGGTCCACTCATACGGCTTGTCGGCACTGACCACCTTCGCCAGATCCATGCCGGCCAGACCGGCGAAGGCACGCGCCTGGGCGACGGCTTCCGCCACATCGACGCGACCGGCCATCAGGCAGGCGCTCTGGGCACCCTTTTCGCGCAGCAGTCTCGTCAGCTTGCGGGTATCGATATTGGCGATACCCGGTACGCCCTGCTCGCGCAGATAGCCGTCGAGTGTCTGGTGACTGCGGAAGTTTGAGGAGCGCAGCGGCAGGTCGCGGATGACCAGGCCGGCGGCAAAGACACGGCCGGCTTCGACGTCCTCGACGTTGACGCCGGTATTGCCGATGTGCGGATAGGTCAGCGTGACAATCTGCCGGGTGTAGCTCGGATCGGTCAGGATTTCCTGATAGCCGGTCATCGCGGTGTTGAACACCACTTCACCGGCAGTGACCGTTTCCGCCCCTATGCTTTTGCCGTGAAAGACCGATCCATCGGCGAGTGCGAGCAGCGCGGGCGCGTAGGCGGACACGTAGTAACTCCTGAAATTCTGATCGGGGGACGGCAGCGCGCGCAAGCGCCACATATGCGAAGCGGGAGACGCCGTTTTGGGCGCTCCCGCTGATTTGTCGAATTATACCTTGCCGCTGGTGCAGCGCGCAATTTCGGGAATTACGCCCGCGTCAAACCGACGCGATGACCTCTTCCCGCGCGAGGCCCAGAGCGTCGGAAAGACGGGTCAGCTGGGCATCCACCTCGCGGTGCAGTTCGGTCAGCGGCGCCGCCGGATCCGCTCTGGCGCTGTCTTCCAGGGAAGCCACGGCGCGTTCGACGCCGGCCGCACCGAACACCGGCAGCGAGCCCCGCAGGCGATGGCAGATGCGGGCAACACCATCGTGGTCGCCTGCTTCGACGCATGTGCCCAGACCGCGGCGCAGTTCGGGCAGTTCGCCCAGGAAGACATTGATGACGCGGCGGACCATCGCACGATCGCCTTCCAGCGTCTCCAGCGTATGGTCAATGTCAAGCACGGATTCACCCGAATCCGCCTGCCGGCCCAGCAGACCGTTGACGTCCGTGGTCACGGACGACGTATCACCGTCGGCCCGGGACAGCACGCGATCAAGCGTCGCCAGCAGCTCATCGGCCTTGACCGGCTTGCTGACATAGTCGTCCATCCCCTCTTCCAGGCACAGTTCGCGGTCGCCCTTCATCGCATTGGCGGTCATCGCGATGATCGGGAGGTGCTGCACATTGTCCGTATCGACCACCCAGGAGCGGCGCTGTTCGCGCGCCCGGATCGCCCTGGTCGCCTCGATGCCACCCATCACCGGCATTTGCACATCCATCAGCACGACGTCGAAATTCTGGCGCTCCAGCTGATCGAGTGCTTCCTGACCATTCGACGCTACGGTAACCCGGTAACCGGCACGCTCCAGCATGCGCACTGCAACCAGCTGATTGACCGGATTGTCCTCGGCCAGCAGCACCTGGCGTGGCACCTGACCACCATGGCCCATGTTGGCAAGCGAGCGTTCGATGTCCAGATCACCTATGGCGAGATCGAATTCGTCAGCCTCGCACACCTCCTCGTCCGGCTGGCTGTGCAGTGCGTCGGCAAGCGCTGCGGCAAGCTCGTTCGCGGAGAACGGCTTGTGCAGGCGCCCACGCACGCCGAGCGAGCGCGCGCGCGCATTGTCGGCGGCCTGATTCACGCCACTGAGCATCATCACGACGCGATTAAGTCGGTTCGGACCTTCACAGAAGGCGGAAATGAAATCGAAGGCATCGGCATCGGGCAATGTGCGATCGACCAGCAGGATGTCGAAGGGACGCGCCGATTCATGGGCCTGCTTGAGTGCCTGTCTGGCCGCCTGCACCGTACCGACGGCGAGCGCCGAAGCCCCCATGTCGCCCAGCATCGCGGCCACCATGCCCCGCGTCGGCGGGTGATCTTCGAGCAACAGTACATGCAGTCCGGCAAAGCGCCTGAAATTGGGTGACAGTGCAGCCTGCTCGATGACTTCGCCGCGCATCGTGAAATGGAAAGTCGAACCCTGGCCAGGCGCACTGTCCAGCCACAGTCGGCCGCCCATCAGCGCCGCGAGCTTGTTGCAGATGGCCAGACCGAGGCCGGTTCCGCCGAACCGGCGCGTGGTCGAGGCATCGGCCTGGGCAAAGGCCTCGAACACCAGCGACTGCTTGGCGGCGTCGATACCGATGCCGGTGTCGCGCACCCATACGTGCAGTTCTGCCTGCTGACCATTGCCCGCAGGCACGCCGACGGTCTCGCAGCCGATTTCGATTTCGCCCCGCTCGGTAAACTTGACGGCATTGCCGATCAGATTGACGAGTATCTGGCGCAGGCGTCCGGGGTCGCCCAGCATGCGCCGCGGCAGGTCGGGCGCCAGCCGGCAGTACAGTTCCAGGCCCTTCTTCTGCGCACCGATCGCAAGCCCGCGTGTTGCCTCGCCGATGACTTCCTCCGGCGAATACTCCACGATTTCGATGGCCAGCTTGCCGGCCTCGATCTTCGAAAAATCGAGGATGTCGTTGATGATGACCAGCAATGCGTCGGCAGAAGTCTTGATCGCCTGCACGTATTCGCGCTGTTCGCTGTCCAGCGAGGTGTCGAGCATCAATTCCGACATGCCCATGATGCCGTTCATCGGCGTACGGATTTCATGGCTCATGTTGGCGAGGAAGTCGCTCTTCGTGCGACTGGCGGCCTCCGCCTTTTCCTTGGCGAGCAGCAGTTCGACTTCGGCCTGGCGACGCGCGTCGAGCTGGAACAGCTGACCGGACACGCGTACCACCCGACCGCGTTCGTCCCGCTCGATCGCGTTCGCCTCGAATCGCACCCAAACGACCGCACCGTTTGCCCGCCGGACCCGGCAATCGATGACCGCATTGCCGGCGCTGCTGACGAGGCGCTCCTCGAGCCACTGATCGAATGCGGGCGTGTCATCGGAATGCAGGACATCGCGCCAGACCGGCAGCAGATCGGGCAAGTCCGAAGGACCATAGCCAAGCATCTGCTTGAATTCTGGAGAGACCGCGAAGCGCGCACTTGACGGCACCCACTGCCACGGATGCTGCGATGCGTCGGTCGCATCGTTGGCTTCCAGCAGGCCGTCCACCCGACCCAGCACCTCCGCCAGAGCAGTGGCCGACGGCGCACCGGCCAGCCAGGCAGCGATGCCCTGCTCGTCGATGGACTGCAGGCCAAGGTGCTGGCGCAAAAGCGAGGACAGGGCTGGATGCATGGGTGCGTAATCTGTTGGCTTATCGCCTTAACGGCAATCGTTCAGGCCACTGAAGCAGCCCATGCCTCACTGACGGCAGGGAGTCAACGCAGCCCGAGCACATCCTGCATGTCGTACAGACCGGTGCTCCGGTCGACGAGCCAACGCGCAGCGCGCAGGCTGCCGAGTGCATACGGCATGCGGCTGGCCGACTTGTGGGTGATTTCGATGCGCTCGCCAATGCCGGCGAACAGAACGGTGTGGTCGCCGACGATGTCGCCGCCCCGTATCGTGGAGAAGCCTATGGTCGCAGCGTCGCGTTCGCCGGTATGACCTTCACGTCCGTAGATCGCGCAGTCCGCCAGCGAGCGGCCGAGCGCATCGGCCACCACCTCGCCCATGCGCAGCGCGGTACCCGAGGGAGCATCTACCTTCATGCGGTGATGCGCTTCGATGACCTCGACGTCGTAACCGCTGTTGAGGATGCGGGCGGCGACATCCAGCAGGCGGAACACCGCATTCACGCCGACCGCCATGTTCGGCGCAAACACGATGGCCAGCCGGGTCGAGGCCTCGGTCAGCCGGGCGCGTTGCGCTTCGGTGAAACCCGTGGTGCCTATGATCATCTTGACGCCGAGACGGGAGCAGGCATCAAGATGCGCGAGCGTCGCTTCCGGCCGCGTGAAGTCAATCAGGAAGTCGGCACCGGCCAGCGCCGCATCGATGTCGCTGCTGATCTGTACACCGCTCCTGATGCCCAGAAACGCACAGGCATCCTCTCCGATGGCCGGCGAATCCGGCCGGTCGAGCGCAGCAACCAGCGTGGCACCTTCGTCACGCATGGTGGCTTCGATCAGCATGCGGCCCATGCGGCCGGATGCCCCGGCGATCGCTATGCGCATCGATGACATGAAATTCCCTCGGAAATTAGTATGTTGCAGCTATCGGAACGCTCAACGCTTGGCCGGCGCAGCGACTTCGCCAAGATCGATGGTACGACTGCGGGGCTGGTTGGATTTTTCGAGCTCCCCGTCCTCGGCACCCACGACATCGCCGCCGACGCTCACCAGGCGATCGTTCTCGAAATAGACGATCAGACGTCGCTGCTGCAGATCTTCCGGCTGGTTGCCGGGCTTGAAGTAGTACAGGTAATCCCAGCGGTCGGGATGGAACACGTCGGTCAGCATCGGCGTTCCGAGCACGAAGCGCACCTGATCGCGCGTCATGCCGGCCTTGAGCTGCGCCGCCATTTCCTGGGTGACCAGATTGCCCTGGCGGATGTCGATGCGGAAAGGATTGAGCCGATTGGTCACGTCGAAAGTCGACGGCATCTGCATGTCGCTGCATCCGGCGAGCAGAGGAATCAGGGCAAGGCAGGCGCGGCTGAGACGTACAACAGGGGCGAAGGACATCGCTGGACGGGACTCGGGTGATGGACGGTCGGCAGGCGGCACAGCGCCGGGCCGGACTCTAAAGTCTATATTATAGCGACCTTGATACTGCCTTCAGGCGCCCCAGATGAGTTCGAACTCCCAGAACCTGAAAAACATAGGGCTCAAAGCGACCCTGCCTCGATTGAAAATACTCGAATTGTTCCAGCGTCCCGACGTGCGTCACATGAGCGCCGAAGATGTTTACAAGGCGCTGTTGCTGGAAGACATGGACATCGGGCTGGCAACGGTTTATCGCGTATTGACCCAGTTCGAGCAGGCGGGTCTGCTCGAACGGCACTTTTTCGAGACCGGCAAGGCCGTGTTCGAACTGAATGAAGGACGCCACCACGATCACCTGGTGTGCATCCAGTGCGGCAAGGTCGAAGAGTTCTACGACGCCGAAATCGAGCGTCGTCAGCTCAAGATCGCAAAGGACCGCGGCTTCACCATGCAGGACCACGCCATGACGATCTTCGCGGACTGCACGCGCGAAGTTTGCCCCAACAGGAGAAAGCTGCACCTCGACTGAGGCGCTCTCCTACCCGCTCCCGCCCGCAGTCGCGGCCAGCCCGGTTGCAACGCTCCGGTCAGACGACGGTCTCGCCCAGCATCTCGCGCGCGTGTGCGCGCGTCGTATCGGTAATGACCTCGCCGCCCAGCATGCGGGCGATTTCCTCGACCCGTGCGGGCGCGTCGAGCGGCGTGACCGAACTGAGCGTCTGCCCGCCCGCATTGCGCTTGGAAATCGACCACTGCCAGGACGCACGCGCCGCCACCTGCGGCAGATGCGTCACGCACAACACCTGACGGGCTTCGCCCAGACGTTCCAGCTGGCGCCCGACCACCTCGGCGACACGGCCGCCGATGCCGACATCGACCTCGTCGAACACCAGCGTCGGCGTACCGCTGCGCGCGCTGGCGATCACCTGTATGGCCAACCCGATGCGCGACAGTTCGCCTCCGGATGCCACTTTCGACAACGGTGCCAGCGGCATGCCCGGGTTCGCCGACACATTGAACTCGATCTCCTCCAGCCCGCTGGCCGACGGCGATTCGAGCGGCCGCAGCACGACTTCGAAGCGCCCGCCCTGCATCGCCAGTTCGGACATCGCGGCGCTGACCGCAGCCGAAAGTTGTGCAGCAACCGGTCTGCGCGCCGCCGACAAGACCTCGGCCGCCGCCATGTAGTCGGCGTGCGCCGCATCGCTCAACTGCTGCAGATGAGCCGGATCGGCTTCGGCGTCCAGCTTCCCGAGTTGCGCGCCAGCATCGGCCAGCAGATCCGGCAGCGCTTCCGGATCGACGCGGTATTTGCGGGCCGCATCGAGCACTTCGGCGATTCGCGCGTCGGCGCGCGCCAGCGCGGCCGGATCGACATCGACGCGATTCGCATAGGCGCGCAGTGCGCGTGCCACCTCGCTTACCTGGGCCGCCGCAGACTCCATCAGCACGCGGCACTCGCCGAGCGAAGCATCATAAGCCTCGAGCCGTCCGAGCAGCGTCGCGAGATGGGCCAGCTGACCGTCAAGCGGACTTTCGCCGTCCTGCACCAGCGCCAGCGCCTCGGCACTGCCCTCCAGAAGTTGCGTCGCATGGGCCAGGCGGCCGTGCTCCTGCTGCAGTTCGGCCCAGGCAAGCGGATCGAAAGCGAGCGCCACGAGTTCATCGACCTGCCATTGCAGCCGCTCGCGTTCGCGCGCGACGGCATCGCGATCCTGCCGGGCGCGCGCAAGCGCCTGTTCGCGCACCTGCCACTCGCGGTACAGACGGCCTACTGCCGCAACCTGCGCCGCAAGACCGGCATGCTGATCGAACAGTTCGCGCTGCGCCGGCTCCCGCATCAGCGCCTGATGGGCGTGCTGACCATGGATATCGACCAGCAGCGCGCCAACTTCGCGCAGTTGCGTGATGCTGGCCGGCACGCCGTTGATGTAGCCACGTGAGCGCCCTCCCGCATCGATCACACGGCGGATCAGCAACACCTCTTCGTCGCCCGGGAAATCCTGGGCTTCAAGCCACGCCGGCACCGGACCGTCAGCCAGCAGCGAAAATTCGGCCGACAGTTCGGCGCGCTCGCAGCCGGCACGCACCACCGACGCATCGGCGCGCGCCCCCAGTAACAGACCCAGCGCATCGACCAGTATCGATTTCCCGGCACCGGTTTCGCCGGTCAAAGCGCCAAAGCCGGTGCCGAATTCGAGCTCCAGCCGGTCTACCAGAATGAAATCACGGATGAAAAGACGTTCGAGCATGAAACGGGGATCACACGTCCTTGGGCGCTTCGCTCCAGCGCAGCTTTTCCCGCAGCATCGAGAAATAGCTGTAACCAGGCGGATGCATCAGGGTCACACAGTAAGGCGAACGCTCGATCAGCAGACAGTCGTCGCCCTGCAGGTTGAAGTTTTCCTGCCCGTCAAAATGGGCACGCGCGTCATGGCGTGAGAACAGACGCACGCTGAGCACCGACGCGTCGTCCAGCAGGATGGGCCGAGACGACAGCGCGTGCGGGCACAGCGGCACCACGAGCATGCCGCCCATCGACGGATGGACGATGGGGCCGTTGGCCGACAGCGAATACGCGGTCGACCCGGTCGGCGTCGCGACGATCAGACCGTCCGAACGCTGGCTGTAGACGAATTCGTCATCCACGCGGACCTCGAACTCGATCATGCGGCCGAGATCACCCTTGGATACGACGACGTCGTTGAGCGCAAATGCCGAAAAAAGCCGCTCGCCGCTGCGCCACACGCTGGCCTGCAGCAGGGCACGCCGTTCCGGCCGGAACAGCCCCTGCATCAGCGCTTCCATGGCGGGCAGCATGCCGGAGCGCGCCACATCGGTCAGAAAACCGAGCCGTCCCTGATTCACGCCGACCAGGGGGATGTCGTGCGGCGCCAGCTTGCGCGCGGCGCTGATCAGCGAACCGTCGCCTCCGACAACCACCGCGAGCTTCGCACGCCGGCCTATCAGCTCGAAGTCGGCCAGTTCGAAGTCGGCGCCCGACAGCACATCGGCGGAATCGCTCTCGATCAGCACCTCGCGTCCGGAAGCGTGCAACCAGTGCGCCAACGTATGCAGCGATTCGGTCACTTCCGCGCTCTGATACTTGCCGATCAGTGCCACGCAGCCGAAGGCCGGAAGGTCGTTTTTCATCGCACAATTAAACCACAAAGCCCATGGCCGGCCCCGCCACGTAACGACAGCGGCTCCGGCTGTGTCAATATCGCGGACCAGACGCCGGAGCTGTACCGGCGCCACATTAGAATCCGGCGTCTCAAGGCGCCTTCAAACCGGCAACGTCATGCTCGAAGACCGTTCAAGACTGCTGCTCAAGACACTGGTGGAACGCTACATCGCCGACGGTCAGCCCGTGGGTTCCCGCACCCTGTCGAAGTATTCGGGGCTGGATCTGTCGCCGGCGACAATACGCAACGTGATGTCCGACCTGGAAGAGCTGGGCTTCATCGCCAGCCCGCACACGTCTGCCGGACGCATCCCGACCGCGCGCGGCTACCGCTTCTTCGTCGACAGCCTGTTGTCGGTGCAGCCACTGGAACCCGGCCAGATCAGCGAACTCAAGGGCGAGCTGCGTCCGGCCGACCCGCGGCTGCTGGTCAATCAGGCCTCGCAGCTGCTGTCGCAGCTGACCCGGTTCGCCGGCATTGTCGTGGCTCCGCGCCGGCAGGTCGCGCGCATCCGCCAGATCGAATTCCTGAGCCTGTCCGACAAGCGCATCCTTCTGATCATCGTGACCGAGCAGGGCGAGGTACAGAACCGCATCCTGCTCACCGAGCGCAACTTCTCGCCGTCAGAACTGGTCACTGCCGCCAACTTCCTGAACCAGCACTACGCGGGCCTCGACTTCGACGAAATCCGCGGCCGTCTGCAGGCTGAGCTGAAACAGCTGCATGGCGATCTGACCACGCTGATGGCAGCCGCCCTGCAGGCCGGTAACGAGGCCTTTTCCGACGACAAGGGTCAGTACGTGATTTCGGGCGAGCGCAACCTGCTGGCGGTGGACGATCTGTCGTCCAACATGTCCCGGCTGCGCGAGCTGTTCTCGCTGTTCGACCAGCGCACGCAACTGGCCAGCCTGCTCGACATGTCGCAGCGCGCCGACGGCGTGCAGCTGTTCATCGGCGGAGAATCCGGGCTGGCACCGCTGGACGAATGCAGTGTGGTCACCGCACCCTACGAAGTCCAGGGTCAGGTGGTCGGTACCGTCGGCGTGATCGGCCCGACCCGCATGGCCTACGAACGGGTGATCCCGATTGTCGATGTGACCGCCAAGTTGCTGTCGAGCGCGCTCAGCCAGAGCTGACCCTGCCACCTACACCCAGAACTCGGCACAAGCCGAAGCTATCCCCCTCCCGCCATGTCCCGATTCCTCGCCGAACCACCGTACCAGCATGGCCAGAGCGCACGCACCGGCGTCGTGCTGGTCAATCTGGGCACTCCTGACCAGCCGGACGCGCCGTCGCTGCGCCGCTACCTGAAGCAGTTCCTGTCCGATGACCGGGTCGTCGAAATTCCGAAGGCGATCTGGTGGTGCATCCTCAACCTCGTCATCCTCAACGTCAGACCCAAGCGGTCAGCAGAGAAGTACGCGCAGGTATGGACCGACGAAGGCTCGCCTCTGCGCGTCCACACCGAACGGCAGGTCAAGCTGCTGCGGGGCTGGATGGTGTCCCAGGGTCAGCCCGACATCGAGGTGCGCTGCGCGATGCGCTATGGCGGCCCGTCCATCGGCGACGTGCTGCAGCAGATGAAGGCCGACGGCTTCACGCGCATCGTGCTGATACCGATGTATCCGCAGAGCGCTTCCAGCAGCACCGGCTCGGTGATCGACGAAGTCGCACGGACGCTGCTGCGCTGGCGCAATCTGCCGGAACTGCGCTATCTGCGCGCGTTCGCTGGCGACAGCGGATACATCGCGGCACTGGCGGCCAGCGTGCGCGAACACTGGGCACGAAACGGCCGGGCTGACCGGCTGGTCATGTCCTTCCACGGCGTACCGCGATTCCATCTGGACAAGGGCGATCCCTACCACTGCGAATGTCACAAGACCGGTCGTCTGCTGGCCGAAGCACTCGGCCTGACAGCACAACAGTATCTGGTTACCTTCCAGTCTCGATTCGGCCGCGCACGCTGGCTGGAACCTTATACCCAGCCCACGCTGGAGCGCCTGGCGACAGAGGGTGTGCACAGCGTCGACGTGATCTGCCCGGGCTTCGTCGCCGACTGCCTCGAAACACTTGAGGAAATCGCGGTGGAAAACCGCGATGCCTTCCTCGGCAAGGGTGGCCGGACCTTCAACTACATCCCCTGCCTGAACGAACGCGCCGACTGGATCGATGCGCTCGGCCACATGGTCCGACGTGAACTGGGTCACTGGTGGGACGAAGCCGGCAAGGCCGGAGATGGCGCATTGCAGGCGCAGCGGGCCAGGGCGCTCGGCGCCAGCCAATGAAAAAAGGCGACCACAGGGTCGCCTTTTTTCATTGCTGCAGCACTCAGGCCGCCCGGGCTTCCCGGGTTTCCACTGCCGTTTCATCGTTTTTAGCACGGCGTGGACGACCGCGGCGCGACGCACCGGGATCGAACTGGCCATCGAGCTTTTTCAGCGCATCCTTGCGCGCCTTCAGCGCCATCTTGAATGCACCTTCCTCGCCGTATTTGTTGACCGAGAACTTCACGCGCTTGCGGCGGCCGGACGGCAACGGCCATGACGCCACCCAGAACCAGCGCTGTTTGTCCTCATCCATGTCACGCGTTTCCGAGGCGCAGTAGCGACACACACCGACCACGCCGGAACGATTGTTCTTCTTGACGATGCTCGAATATTCGCGCAGCGAGAACGGCGGAAATTTCGAAATGATGTCGTCGCGGAATTGCTTCGCGGCAGCGAACGCCTTCTGCTTGCCGCCGAACACGCCATCGCTGAAGTGCTTGCGATGTATCACTCCACGTCGCTGGATGGTCACCAGCCAGCCGTGGGTCCGGCTGGCTTCGTTATCCACGCGGCTGATGCCATAAACTGAATTGCGGCTCAAGGTCGGTCTCCTTCCGATCAGCGTCCGGTGCGCCGGATGCATGTGAGGAGAGTTTCGGCCTGCCCGATCAAAACTTTAGCTGCAGCGCAGGACGCTTGTCACGGCGCGGCGACGTTCGAACCACCCCGAGCGACGCACTTCGCAGGCCCCGGACAGCAAGACGGAAAACGTGACGATGGCGAGCTGGCTCGCGGCAGTGACGAAAGAAACGAGCGCCCCTACCGGCGTGGCGCCGGATCCGGCAGCAGTTCCAGGTCGAGGCCCGAACCGACCACGCTGAAACCCGACTCGGTGGGCAGCACGATCTGCTCGCCCTGCGCCGCAAGCGCGGAATTGGCGCGCACCAGACGCTGCACCACGGTGCTGATCAGCTGCGCCCGGAAATGTTCCAGACACTCTTCCGAAGCCAGCGCCAGCGCCGACGGACTCACTTCCAGGAAGGTCACCGGTGAGGCGGCGACAACGGTGGCCGAGCGACGCGAGTGACGAGGATCGAGATAGCCCATCTCGCCGATGACCTCACCCTGCGCCAGATCGGCCAGCAGGCGTCCTCCGACACTGACCTGCACATGACCGGAAATGATGAGTCCGAAACGGTTGTCGGTATCGCCCTCGCGCATCAGCGTCGCGTTTTCCTGGAACTGCCGCCAGCTCGAAAAACGCAGCACCTCCCACACCTCGACATCGTCGAATTCAGTGAAGAAGGCCATCTTGCGCAGAATGGAAAAACGCGTCGTGTCGGGCGGCACGTAATTCTCGTCAAGCAGCTTGAAGCGCACCGACGACAGGTCCTTCGCGAATTCGGCACCATTCTTGTAGCGCGAGTACAGGTCCTTCTCGAGCGCCTTGCGGATCACGCGGTCCATCCCCTCCGGCACTTCCGGATTGAGCTGCGACGGCGACGGCGGGTCGGCGTTCATGATCTTGTAGATCAGCTGCGCCGGATGTTTCGCCCGGAACGGCAGACGGCCGGTCAGCAGGTGGAACAGCACCACACCCAGGGAATAAAGGTCGGTCTTCTGGTTGAGCGGATATCCCTTGACCTGTTCCGGGCTCATGTAGGCCGGCGAGCCGACGCCCATGATGAAGGTGGAGTCCTTGTCGTTCTCCTTCGCCACGTTCAGCGCCAGACCGAAATCGGTCAGTTTCACCAGATCATTGGCGCCGATCAGGATGTTCGCCGGCTTGACGTCGCGATGCACCACGCCCTGCCGGAACGCATAGTCGAGCGCCAGACAGCACTTGAACACGATGCTCACCGCGCGCGGCAACGGCAGCATCCGGTTGACTTCGCAGTAGTGGTCGAGCGGCTGGCCGTCGATGTATTCCATCACCAGGTAGGCCCGATCCTCTTCCACCTGGGCATCGTAGATGCGGATGATGTTGGGGTGATCGAGTTTGGCGGCCACTGCCGCCTCGGTCAGGAACAGCTTGCGCATGCGCCGGGACCACTTGCCCTGGTCGCGGTTCTTGTCGCCGAAATCGACCAGTTTGACCGCCACCATCTCGTCGATATCATCAGACTTGCACAGGTAAACGGTGGCCGTCGCCCCTTTGCCTATTTCCCGGATAACCCTGTATTTGCCGATGCGGTCGAGCATGTCTTGCAGAGTGAGGCGCGCGTCATGAACAGCGGTAATGATAGGGCATTGAACCCGCCCGGACAAAAGCATCTTCCTGACTGAGGTCGGCATTCGGTCCAGACAAGCACGAAATGGCGCAAGCCTCCGGACAGATTCGCGCCCGTCCGCTGTTCATGGCCCTTGAAATCGCCGGTGTCGCCCCAATTTGCCGCTGGTCTGAAAGCCAGAGGATCTACGTGCATGACCGAACAAAACCCCCAAACACAGCCGCCCGAACAGCAGGCAGACGAAAACGTCGCTGAAACCACGGTACAGGACGCAGCGGCTGCGGCGCTGGCGGCGGCTGAACAGAAGGCTGCCGAACACCATGAGGCGCTGCTGCGTGCCAAGGCCGAAACCGAGAACATGCGCCGCCGTGCGGCCGAGGACGTGCTCAAGGCGGGCAAGTTCGGCGCCGAGAAATTCGCCGGTGCCATGGTTCCGGTCAAGGACAGCCTGGAAGCCGCGCTGGCATCGGAGTCCGCCGACATCGCAGCGCTGCGCTCCGGTGTCGAACTGACGCTCAAGCAGCTGCAGCAGGCATTCGCCAGTGCGGGCGTCGAGGAGGTCGATCCGCTGGGCGAGAAGTTCGATCCGCACCGGCATCAGGCCATCAGCCAGATCGAGGCGCCGGGCGAACCGAACCATGTGGTGCAGGTACTGCAGAAGGGTTATCTGCTGCACGATCGCGTGCTGCGCCCTGCCCTGGTCATCGTTTCGAAGGCTGCGGGCTGAAACGCCCTTGAAAAACGGGCGACAGCGCCCACCTTCGACGCCAGGCAGACACATCGCTCCACACTTACACATATATATAGAGGACCCCGAACATGGGAAAAATCATCGGTATCGATCTGGGCACCACCAATAGCTGCGTTTCGGTGATGGAAGCCGGCAAGCCCAAGGTCATCGAGAACTCTGAAGGCGCACGCACCACGCCGTCGATCGTTGCCTATGCCGAAGACGGTGAAATCCTGGTCGGCGCCTCGGCCAAGCGCCAGGCGGTCACCAACGCCGCGAACACGCTGTTCGCCGTCAAGCGCCTGATCGGCCGCCGCTTCGAAGAGAAGGAAGTGCAGAAGGACATCGCGCTGATGCCCTACAAGATTGCCAAGGCCGACAACGGTGACGCATGGGTGGAAGTGCGCGGCAAGAAGATCGCCCCGCCGCAGGTGTCTGCCGAAGTGCTGCGCAAGATGAAGAAGACCGCCGAGGACTACCTCGGTGAAGAAGTGACCGAAGCCGTGATCACGGTGCCGGCCTACTTCAACGACGCCCAGCGTCAGGCCACCAAGGACGCAGGCCGCATTGCAGGTCTGGACGTGAAGCGCATCATCAACGAACCTACCGCAGCGGCACTGGCCTTCGGTCTGGACAAGGCTGAAAAGGGTGACCGCAAGATCGCCGTGTATGACCTGGGGGGCGGTACCTTCGACGTGTCCATCATCGAAATCGCCGATGTGGACGGCGAAAAGATCGG